>DAOOVZ010000106.1:0-10612 GCA_035370665.1 Candidatus Hydrogenedens sp. | reverse complement strand
CAGTTTGGGGCAGTTGTTCAGATGGGACAAACGGTAGGTGGAGTGTATGACGGCAAAATTCGTATTCCTGTAATAAATGAGCAAGGAGAGGCTTTACCTGAGGATGAGATTAAGCGTAGAATCTATCACGAATATGTTCATGTTACGGTTTATGAATCATTGAAAGATAA
The DNA here is from genome assembly GCA_035370665.1 of Candidatus Hydrogenedens sp. Classification (GTDB taxonomy): domain Bacteria; phylum Hydrogenedentota; class Hydrogenedentia; order Hydrogenedentales; family Hydrogenedentaceae; genus Hydrogenedens. The sequence goes on along the minus strand of DAOOVZ010000106.1, from coordinate 10,442 downwards.
AGTTCCGTGGTGGGTAAATGAAGGACTGGCAGAAACCCTGTCCAAAGATTTTTCCAGTCGTGAAAAGGCTATATTAGAGCAAGCACTTAATAATAATGGATTAATCCCCTACAAGAAACTTGAAAAGGTATCCATGAATGATATGTTTGCTTCCGACCCGAAAATGACTGTGGCTTATACTCAATCTCATGCAACAATAAATATGTTATGGAGTAGATATGGACAAGGGCGATTCCTCAATTTTATTAAAGCACTCAAGCAGGCAGAATCTTTCGAAGATGCTTTGCGAAATGTGTATCACATTGATTACAACGGATTGTCAAAAAGTGTTGTACAGTTTATACAAAGATAAAACCTCATTTTATAATCTATTCCGATTTATAACATTCCTTTTCATTGCTACAAGTTCTTTCTATGTATTTAGTGATAATTGCTCAGTAAAAGGCAGGATAGTAGATTCTAATAGCACTCCTGTTGTAAATGCTGAGGTTTATTGTGAACAGGGTCTTTTAGAGCCTCTAATACAAACACACGCTAACACAAATGGTGAGTTTGAATTTCTTAATTTGAAGGAGGGTCCCACTGGCATTTTTGCAACGACAGAAGGAAAGGCATGGTCAGGAATTCACCTGAATCTACCATCAGGAGAGCATGTTGAAAATTTTGATATAGTTCTTACTTCCTCAACGAGAATTACAGGTTTAGTAGTGTCCTTAGATGAAAAGGGTAAGGAAAAACCTGTTTCTGGTGCAGAAGTTGACCGCTTTGCAATTCTGGGGGCAGAAAAGATTGCCATTCCTTGTTCAAAGTTAGTGTCGTTTGGATATGCGAGGGTAGTGTCTAATAATGAAGGTCGTTTTTTGCTGAATAAAGTGCCTCAGGGCCAGTCTATCTCGATAAAATTTGTTCATCCAGAATTTGCAATTACAACAGTAGAATATGCAGCCGCAGATACAGAGGTAAAGGTTAAATTAAGCAAGGGATGTGTTGTATTAGGCTCGGTGTATACCATGCAAAACGGAAATAACGCCAAAGTCGCAAATGCCGAGCTTACTATAAAAAATACTCAACCTCCTTATGAAAGTGTTTGTATTAAGACAAACAGTAATGGAGAGTTCACCATTAGGTTAAATCCCGGAGTTTATTTGTGTAAAGCCGAAACTGAACAATTATTAAGTGCAGGATGGGAAGTAAAACAAATTGTGAATCCATCTGGCGAACATTTACAAATAGAAGTATTACCTGCTGTTTACATCTCAGGAACAATATTAGATGCAGTTTCAGGAAATCCGGTGCCGGGTTGTAAAATCTCTATTGAACAGGGAGGCAGAAAATCATTTGTTCTCACTACGGGTTCTAAAGGTAAGTTCCGTGGAAAGGTTGTTCATGGTCAGGCTCTTGTAAAATTTGAAGCAATTCCCGGCTATTCCATGCCACAACCCTCGCAACTGAGAGTTTTGGTTAGCGGCAAAGATGAAATTGTATTGCCCGGTGTCTGGGTAAAGAAACTCAATTCCTTACAGGTGCGACTTGTTCTACCTAACCAGCAGAAATTAACTGCAAAAAATGGTGTTGTATGCTTGTTAAATCCACCACAATTGGGATGGTATATAGGGGATATTAGAAACCCAATCTCGGTGAATATAACAACTTCTCCTTCTTCAGGAAAAATTGTAGGGTATGCAGAAGTCCCAGATGAAAATGCAGGGAATATTTTTATCGTGGACAGCAAAGATTTGGGGAAGGTATGTGAGGTAAATTTGCATCAATTAGGAAAAGTTCTTGGAAAAGTAACAGATAAAGCAGGGAAACCGATAACAAATGTAATCCTTTCCTGTGTTTTGTTGGAAAAGGATACACGACAAGAATCTACATTATGGCAGGTGCTTTTAGCGAATGATGGCAGTTTTTCCTGGAATTCTATAGTCCCGTTAGAAAATTTGATATTCAGGTTGTATAGCGAAGATGGCTCTGTAATCTGGCAATCCCAGGAAATGCAATTTTTGGAGAGTGAAGAGAAAATATTTGGAAACATAGTGATAAATAGCCCAAAAATAAGTGGCGGACAAGCAAGGGAAACTTTTGTATGTGAAAAGTTCAAATATTCCTGTGCTCAAAAGATAGATATAGAGAAATTATGTAAGGGTCCTGCGATTCTTATCTTTGCCAATGAGGCAGAGATTCCTTTTGTTCAAGATGTGCTTGTTAATATAAAGCGATTTTGGAGTGATAACATGCAAGTTGGGATTATTACAGATAAAGAGATAAATTGTGAAGGGATAGATATACCTGTTTTAATTGGTAAATGTCCTTCCTTAGCCACTACTTATTTACTTGATGATAATGGCAGGCTTATCTGTGAAACTTTTGGTTTGCCTGTATTAAAAAATAGTGTAACAACAGAAAAACATGATTAAAATTTTTCAATTCCGTCAAATATTTATAAAAAGCAAAATATTATTAATTATAATTCTGTTTCATTATTTTTTTTGTAGTGTGTTGGATGCGTATGAGATTAAGGGGATTGTATGTCAGCCTGATAATAAGCCCTGTTCCAATACTTTAGTGTGGCTTGTGCACTCAATTCAAGGGGTTGCAAAAACAGAAGTAAATAAGGATGGACAATTTGTATTCTCAAATTATCCATTAGGAGAAGTGACTATAATTGCAAGAGATAACAATAAAAATTTGGGAGGCTGCTCCTTTATCCTTATGCAAGATGAGAGCCAGGTTGTTATAAATCTTTATAATGGTGTTCAGCAAAAGTTAAGAGTGTTAAACCCAAATTTAATTCCTATATCTGGTGCATATATTCGGCGTTTGTGGATAGGTGATAAGTTCTGGATTCCCTCAGAAGATGTAGCAGAATTAGGTTATGGCTGGCTTCGTAGTGATGACAATGGAGAGATTGTTTTAGCAGGTATGCCTCCAGGAGGATTTATCAGAGTTTTAATTAGTCATGTTGAATTTACAGATACCTATATGCCTTTTATACCTGTAAGTGAGAAAAAGAGCATGGACATTATTTTGAAGAAAGGGACTTTAGTTAGAGGTAGGGTTGTAAAGGAAGGGAAAAGCATTAAGGATGCTTTTATAGTCGCACTACAAAAAGGAGCAAATCGGGAGAGATTAATTTTACCTGCAAAGACAGATACAGAAGGTCTGTATAGGCTTCGATTAGATAAAGGGGAATATCGAGTTTTTGCTACACATCCAGATTTTCCAAACACACTTCCAAAGGATATTTCTATCTTGGCAGAAGAACAAGAGGAAATAGTATTAGACTTTGTTTTTGAAAATCCATTGCATATCCAGGGGCTTGTTCAATTGATAGATGGAGAGCCCTGTAAACTTGCAAAGGTGGCAATCAAAGAGGAGAATGGGGTTGAAGATTTTGTATTTACTAATGAGAAGGGTGAATATTTCTTAAAGTCCAGTTCAAAAAAGGTAAAGATAAAGATAATTCCTCCACCGGGATATATAACAGAAAACCTTCCTGAAATCCCAATTGATTTTCAAAATGAAGATAAAATTTCAGTGCCACCTATTCGCGTAAAGAAATTACCTGAAATTTTTGGCAAAGTTGTGTTCTCAGATGAGAAAGAATGCGATAAAGTCTTTATTCGTACTAAAAATCTCCAGTTCCCATTTTATACCCTTACTGATAATGAAGGAAAATTTCAAGTATTATTTAATATGGTTCCTGATGTTAATCCTGTGGAATTTGTTGCTGAACATGCCCTGCGTTTTGTAAAAAATGAATTTTCTGTTGATGTATATAATAAAAATAATGAGCCTTTGAATATTGTCTTAAATTCCTATGAGCCTAATCAGGAAAAGTTTGTAAATGAGGACGCAAATACTAAATTATCACATCTATTAGACATTGCAGCGCCAAAAATTCAGTGCCGTTCCTGGTTCAATTATAAGGGTGGTAAAGATGCTTTACAAGAAATGGAGGGTAAGGTAGTATTGATTTTATTCTGGGGTGGTTTTGATACTACCCTCAGAGGAAAAATGTATGTTGAAGAGATGAGGGCTTTGTTTGACCTGTATAAAGGGATTTCAGATGTGGCATTTCTTTCAATCCATGATGGAGCCTCTAATGAGGATGAAGTAGAAAATTATATCAAAGAATTTAGTATAACCTTCCCCGTCGGAATTGATACAGAGCAAGCCAATACCTTTAACGATTATTCTATAGACTTGATTCCACAGTTTGTTTTAATTGATAAAAGAGGTGTATTACGCTATACAGATTTAGAGAACCGCACCGTTGAGTTAATTAAAGTGTTGAGAAGAACAACTTTTTAATTAAAAAAGAAATTTTTTACTAGATGGTTTTGTTAACATGTTTCATTAAACGAGATTTTCTACGGGCAGCTGCGCCTGGATGAATGACCCCTTTTGAGCAGGCTCGGTCAATAGAAGAGATGGCTTGTTTCACTGCTGTTTCTCGATGTTTCTCATCTGTTACACTTAATCCTTGAAATGCCTTTTTGGTCATTGACTTCATACGCGAATAGATAGAAGAATTTCTTAATCTCCTTTTTTCATTTGTTTTAATGCGTTTTTTCTGAGATTTAATATTTGCCATCGGTAAAAACAAAACTCCTTTTTTAATTAAGTTTAGATTATCTTCTAATAATGTATTTTAACAAAAATATATCAAACACTTCAAAGAGTAAGAATGAGACATAAAAAATGGATAGTGTGTAAGAAATATTAATATCAACTATTTTAAATTTGGATTGTTTGGTAAATAGAATATAAAATTTACAAAATTTCTTATCACTATTATCTTTGTGTAAAATATGGAGTGTAAATATTTATTACTGTAAGGAGTTGTATTAATGCCTGAAAATATACCAAATGAAGTCCCTGTGCGTAAGGAAGAACTTTCACATATTATCGAAACCTTAATCAGAGAGATACCTGTAACAGATATTCATACGCATCTGTTTTCTCCAGCCTTCGAAAATCTTCTTTTATGGGGAATAGATGAATTACTGACATATCATTACCTAGTCGCAGAATTTTTCCGCACAACGGAAATGCCATATTCAAACTTCTGGAATTTATCTAAAAAGGAACAAGCCAATGCGATATGGCAAGCCCTGTTTATTGAACGGACACCCATAAGTGAAGCAACCCGCGGCATATTGACTGTGTTAAACCGATTAGGATTTGATATGACCCATCGCGATTTGAACGAATATAGGGAATGGTTCTCTCAACAATCCTTATCTGACCAGATAAATCGAGTGTTTAAGATTGCTAATATAAAAACAGTCGTGATGACCAATGACCCATTCGATGCGCAGGAGAGGGATGTCTGGCTATCACCAATAGAAGCAGACACGAGATTTTTGACATCTTTGCGACTTGATACACTGGTCTTGCGATGGGTGGAGATATATCCTATGCTGCAAACCTGGGGATATACAGTGGATAAAGACCTTAGCGAAGAGACCCTGTCTGAAATTCGACGATTTGTGAGCGATTGGGTGCAGAAAATAAAGCCTGTATACATAGCTGTATCGCTTCCACCACAATTTGATTTTCCCGAACATAGCCCTCGTGGAATTATTCTGGAACAAGCCATTTTACCTGTAACCCGCTTTTTTAATATACCCCTTGCGTTGATGATTGGTGTGAATCGTAGTGTAAATCCAGAATTAAAATTGGCAGGGGATAGTGTCGGAACTGCTTCGCTAAAGCCAGTGGAAAATCTATGTGAAAAATATCCGCAGAATAAGTTCATGTTCACTATGCTTTCAAGGGAAAATATTCATTCGGCATGTGTTGCTGCCAGAAAGTTTCGCAATTTGATGCCCTTTGGTTGTTGGTGGTTTTTAAATAATCCCAGTCTAATTGAGGAAATAACTACAATGCGTATAGAACTTCTTGGCACTACTTTTATCCCTCAACATTCTGACGCACGCGTTCTGGAACAGGTAATCTATAAATGGGAGCATACACGCGAAGTTTTGATAAAGGTATTCACAGAACAATATAATAAAATCCTTACAACTGGTTGGCAAATAACTGTAAACGATATAAAAAGAGATATTTCAAATTATTTTGACGGAAACTTCTGGAAATTTTTGGAAAGTAAATTTTAATAGAACAATAAAAAAAATACAGTCAAATTGGAATAAGGAGAAAAGTATGTTAGGTTGCACATTGGGTAGTATGTTTCAAGTATCCGTTGCCGGAGGTAGTTATCAAGAGGGTTTGACTACACTTATTCAGGGAGTTCCACCAGGTTATTTCCTGACGGAAAGTGAGATTTACGAATCATTGCTGGTTCGCAAGCCGGGACAGAGCGAACTATCCTCACCCCGTCGTGAAGCAGATGTACCTATTATTTACAGTGGTATAAATGCGGCAGATACAATGCCGGGGTTCAAGAATGCTGGGTTTACTAATGGAACACCTGTGGTTATTCTAATTCCTAATGTTGACCGTCATTTAGAACATATTGAGCAGTATCAGGTGACCAATCGCACACCACGCCCGGGTCATGCGTCGTATGCCTCGTTTGTCAAATATGGGATATGGGACGATGCAATTGGTGCAGGCTTTTTTAGCGGTAGATACACTTCTACAATTGTCGCAGCGGGTGCAGTGGCAAAGAAAGTATTGAAACAGCAGGGGATTGAGGTTTTTGCGTATGTAAAAGAAGCGGCAGGGGTTCGTGCAGGCAATGTGTCATTAGAGGAAGCCAAAAAGAAAGTAGATGCCTTTCGCACTGTTCGGAGAGAATATGACCCGATATATCAGTGGGTATTCAAAGAAGGCAGAATCACACCGGAGATGCGATTCCTTCATAAAATGTCTGTTATCGCAGAATTAGAACAAAAACTTATAGAAATTCGTGAACAGTCGCCAGTGGTAGATGTTCAGAAAATTCGTGATAAATATGGAATCCACTTTACAATGAATTGTCCTGATACAGACGCTGCTTTTGAAATGGAGAAACAAATCTTAAAAATTCGTGATGAAGGTGATTCCAGTGGTGGATTGGTTGAAGTTGTGGCAACAGGTGTTCCAGCAGGGATGGGTGAGCCGGTATTTCGCAAATTAGATGGTGAGATTGGTCGTATGCTCAGCATTGGAGCAGTGAAAGCAGTAGAAATTGGTGCGGGTTATGCTGTAAAAGGTATGAGAGGTTCGGAGTGCAATGACCAAATGCGTGTTGAAAACGGTAGAGTTGTGTTCAAATCTAACAATGCAGGTGGTGTTACAGGTGGACTGACAACAGGACAACCAATTGTGGCACGATTGGCAATAAAGCCTACACCTACCATTGCAAAGGATGAGGAGACCATTGATAAAGTTACTCTGGAAAATGCAACACTTAAAGCAGTGACGCGTAGAGACCCCACTATTGTTGCCCGTGTCTGGCCCGTAGCAGAAGCATTTTTAGCGTGTATATTATTAGACCATCTAATGATGCACAATGGCTATCAATCACTTATTCCTTCTTCTATCCGTTAATAAAATTCGCATAGAGCCATAGGAAAATTATATACTTGTAAAAACTCTGATAAATAATAGATATTAAAAAATCCTTCTATAAGGTATATATTTTATGGAACGCTCCACAATTATTGGGTTTGTAATAACACTTACTATTGCGTTATTACTGTCTGCAGGCTATATCGTTTTTAAAGCATCAAAGAATCCGACACCTGCACGACCATCTACCACACAAACGAGGTCTGCAACTACTTCGAAAAGCCCTACCACTCGACCTCAGACAACTTCACGGCAATCTGCACCTCTCAAGGTTACAATACCAGAGTTTCGACCTGCACTTAGCGAGCCTGAAGCAAAAATGAGAATGGCAAGAGAAGTAGGAAATGGTGGGACTGCACAACCCGGAGGCACTGCGGATATTACAATTATTCTTGAAAAAGAAGGGTCAAAAAATATTCGAGCATTAGGACTGCAGGAAGTTTTGCCTGACGGTTGGGCTTTTGACTCAGTAACTGAAGGTGCAAAACCTGACCTATCACCACCAAAGGGTAGAACCCCATTGTTAGAGTTTGCCTGGTTTAATATACCGACTTTCCCCGCTATTTTTACTTATAGAGTTACTGTTCCTAAAGAATTTAAAGAGCCAGCAGAAATAAGAGGACAGACCCTGTATCGTGCTGATGGCGGAGAATTAAGGACAGAAGTCGTAAAATCACCAGTTGTGCCTACGACAAGTAGAGTGACAACACCTACCTCCCCAGACCAGTCACCATCTGGAAAGTCTGAGGAAATGCAACCAGATGGAAATACTGTACCACTGCCGTCTCAGGTTTCTAGTCCAACACCAGTAAAGAAAGACATCCCTGAAATGATGACTTTGACAAGAGAAGTCACACCAGAAAAATATAATCCCAATGCGACTTTGCAGGTTACAATTACTATCAACCATTCTGGTTCTTCTCCTGTAACTGCACTTGCGCTTGTAGAAAATTTGCCACCACAGTTTCAATTTGAGCGAATTATTGATGGTCCTGTCCCTGCAATTGCTCCTAAAAAAGGGGACACAAGCATTTTACAGTTTGTCTGGCTCTCTATTCCACCGTTTCCGTTCAAGTTGATTTATGAGGTAAGTGTCCAGAACAATGCTTCAGGCGAAAAAAATATAATAGGACAGGCTGTATATCGCACTTCAGGTCCACAGATGCAATCCGAACGAGTTATAACAAATATTCTTCCTCAGAAATAAGTCATATAGGACATATAGGACATATTTTTGTCTTATCTTAATTAGGAGTTTTGTCTATGAACTTACTTTTTGTCGGATTAGCAGTTGCTTTGGGTTGGGGTTTGCGTGGTGAAATTGGAGGAGAACAGGGAGCATTAATTCCTGGTGCTCTTTTAGGGTTAGCCCTTGTCATTGCCAGTGGTAAAAAGCACTGGCGAAATGCTGCACCTGTAATTGCGGCTGCAGGAGCATTAGGCATGTCTCTTGGTGGTATCCAGAGTTATGGTATTCTTATCGGTTACACCCGGGGAATTGATATATTAAATGTTTCTTATGGGTATCTTATGTTGGCGGTAGTTGGCGGCTTATGGGGTGCCTTTTGTGCAGGAATAATAGGAATGACACTGTCAGATAAAAGGAAAGGTATACCCTTCTGGATTTTCTTCCTTATTGCTTTATATATCAGTTCCATCATTTCTTATTTCCTCCTGATAAAAGTTTTCAAACTCTTAATGACACCCCCACGAGTAGAAAATTGGGCGTATGTTTTAGGTGCCGTAGTAGCCTTGTTTGTTATTAATTTTGTTCAGAAGGAACATAAAACCTGTAGATTGGTGCTTCGAGGATTTCTTGTAGGTGCTATTGGCTTCATGCTTGGTGAGTCTTTACAGATATATGGCAGTTTTTTAGGCCCGCATTTCGATTGGTGGAAGGTGATGGAAGTATCCTTCGGATTTGTTCTGGGAATTGGAATTGCTTATGCCGTATTTCGAGAATACCCCGAAGATAAGCCTATTATGAATGTGTCTCCCTTCTTCTATGTCCTTACTATTTTTATAATTTTAGCCTTTATCCCAATGATTATAATGAACAATTTATTAGAACAATTTGAGAAACAGGGGATTTTAATCAGGGGTGAAACGATTTGGGTAGACCCATATTTTAATACAATGTTGCGTGGTATTGCTATTTCTTTAATCGCCTTTTTTGCTTATTGGAAATGGTTTAAGCAGAGAGATACAAAAACCGACCCTGAATGGCAAATCCAATTTTTATGGTTATGGACTATATGGAGCAATGGTTGGATAACCCAAATGTTAATGATGATACCAAAAGCACATCATATATCTATTATTATCCACGGTTTTTTCTTGTTTCTGATGATATTGTTAAGTCTTTGGAGTATTCAAGGAAGATTCAGTGCACCTGTCATACCACTGAGTAGTAAACCTGTCCAGGGATATAAATGGGTTCTATCAAGTTTTCTTATAATCCCACTCCTTGCACTGTTTTTTGCAGTAACCAGCATTACTACACATCCTGGAGAAATGCCTGAAGGTTCACATAAACGATTTGAATGGAATACTTCTATGCATGTTCCGACTTCAAATTCTTGGGAGGAGAAGGATTCTCCTGCGGCTTCAGATACCACCAAAAAGCCCAGTAAGACAGCGTTCCTATGAGGAAGCCAAATAATGAGCCCATTAGCACACAGTAAGGAAAGTGCGCTGCAGTATATATCCGTGTATAGCCATGTAAAATTGCCCAGGAAACGAGTGTTCCTTTTACCCATTTCTTTCGTGCCCCCCATATAATAGGCGTAAGTAAAGCGAATAGCGAAGAAGCATGCCCGGATATATAAGATGGAGAACTTTTTACTACTTCATCCTGAATAACGCGAACCTGCTTATTCCATGATTCATGCTTCTCATTTAAAGGTCTTGGTCTACCT
>DAOOVZ010000105.1:0-10623 GCA_035370665.1 Candidatus Hydrogenedens sp. | reverse complement strand
TGATTTTCCTGTGGAGCGTTCGAGAGCATTTGGAGGGAGTAGTTCGACATTTATGTGAATCCCAGTAGTTTCATGAATCTTGCGAAGGACACGGTCTCTTAATGATTGCATTTCGCTCATTTTATCGGAAATAAATCCCGGTTGAAGTTCTACTTTTACAGATATTTCATCCATAGTGTTTGGTCTTGTAACCTCTATAAGGTAGTGAGGAGCAATTCCGGGCACTTGTAGTATGGCTTCTTCAATTTGAGATGGGAATACATTTACTCCACGGATAATAAGCATGTCATCAGACCTACCTTTTACACGGGACATTCGTATAGTTGTCCTGCCACAAGGGCAGGGAGAGGTATCCAGTCGAGCCAGGTCGCGTGTTCGATAACGAATGACAGGGAAAGCCTCTTTGGTTAAACTTGTAAAGACGAGTTCGCCATATTCTCCTTCTTCTACGGGCTCAAGGGTAGTGGGATTAAGGCATTCAACAATGAAGTGGTCTTCCTGGATGTGCATGCCGTCCTGGAGATAGCACTCGCCACTAACACCGGGACCCATGACTTCACTTAGACCATAGTTGTTGAAAGCCATGATTCCCAGTTGCTCTTCAATCTTTTTACGCATATCTTCTGTCCATACTTCTGCTCCGAAGTGCCCATATTTGAGAGATAACTTTGCTGGTTCAATACCTGACTGCATTGCGAAATCAGCAATATTTAGTGCATAACTGGGGGTGCATATAAGGACATCAGGACATAGGTCTTGCATAAGCATAATTTGTCTTGCGGTATTTCCAGATGCAGCGGGGATGATTGTTGCTCCAACTTTCTCTACTCCATAATGCAGTCCAAAACCACCTGTAAATAAGCCGTAACCGAAGGATATTTGAACAACATGTTCTTTTCTGAGTCCACCTGAAACAAGAAATCGTGCACACAGATTTGCCCAGGTATCCAGGTCTTTACGGGTGTATGCGACTAATATAGGTTTTCCTGTGGTTCCTGAAGAGCCATGAATCCTTGCAAGTTCACTTCGCGGGACACCAAGCAATCCGAGAGGATAGGTTTGTCTTAAATCGTCCTTTACTGTAAAGGGCAATCGTTTTAAGTCAGCAAGCGATTTTATATCCTCTGGCTTTACATTTGATTTTTTGAAGGCTTCTTTGTAAAAAGGGACTGTGTTATATACTCTATCTACTGTATTTTTAAGTCGTTCTAATTGTAGTATTTTTCGTTCTCCGGGGTTCATTATCTCTTCTTTTTCCCAGAAAACATTTTCAAATGGAATAGACTTCATGCTTCTTTACCTTTTATTATTGATTGGCTTTATCGTATAACTGAACGCTATCCAGCACATTAATTCCTTTTTGTTGTAATGTTTGGATAGCCAGGTCAGGTTTGTCAAATCTGAAAACGATGACTGCTTTATCGCCACTTCTGAAAGTAAAAGCGTATATATATTCTATGTTTAATCCAGTTTCCTCTATGGCTTCGAGAATTTTTGTAAGTCCACCTGGTTTATCTTCAACTTCTATGGCTACAACTTCGGTAACATTTACTATGAATCCTTCCTGTTCCAGAACTTCTTTGGCTTTCTGCCATTCTTTTATAATTAGGCGTAAGATTCCGAACTGCTGAGTATCTGCAAGGGATAGTGTAAGTATATTTATATTATTCTTTGCTAAAACCTTGCATGGTTCAATAATTCTGCCTGGTTTGTTTTCTAAAAACATTGAGATTTGTTGTATCTTCATATCTATATCCTTATTGTTAGGTTAATTAATTAGATAACTGATATTATTATAACTATATCTGCCTCAAATCTATAACGCGTGTTGCTTTCCCTTCGCTACGGGGAATAGAATTTGGCTCAACTAAGCGGACATTGGCTCTGATATTGATGACTTTTTCAATGGATTCTGTAAGTTCTTTTTGCAACTTTTCTAACTTGCTAATGCGGTCGCTGAACATTTCTCTCGTAACCTCAATCTGGACTTCCATCTGGTCTAAACCATGTTCGCGTGTTAACTTAATCTGATAGTGAGGTGATGACCCTTCAATTGTAAGTAGTGCTGCCTCAATCTGGCTTGGAAATACATTAACGCCGCGGATAATAAACATATCGTCACTTCTCCGGGAAATTTTTTTCATTCGCCGTATAGTTCTTCCACACGAACATTGTTCAGGATAAAAGGCAGTTATATCCCGTGTGCGATAACGAATCATAGGCATTGCTTTCTTACTTAAAGTTGTTAAAACGAGTTCACCTTCTTCTCCATCAGGAACAGGCTCTAAAGTCTTAGGGTTAATTATTTCAGGATAAAAATGGTCTTCTATAATATGCAGTCCTTGCTGTGCAAGACATTCAATTGCTATTCCTGGACCCGATATTTCAGAAAGCCCATAGACATCATACGCCTTTATATTTGCCTCTCGTTCAATATACTGACGCATGGCTTCGCTCCAAGGTTCTGCACCAAAAACACCAATTTTAAGAGGAAATGGTTTCAGGTCAATACTTGTCTCGTGTGCCCTGTCAATAATATGGACAAAATAACTAGGAGTGCAAGAAATTACAGTAACATTGAAGTCCTTCATAATCATAATTTGACGGTCTGTATTGCCTCCTGAAATAGGGATAACCGTTGCTCCCAGGGCTTCTCCTCCATAGTGAAACCCTAAACCACCTGTAAATAAGCCATAGCCATAGGCATTTTGAATAATGTCACCACGGTCAACGCCGCAGGCTGCTAAACTTCTAACTACGGCATTGCTCCAGACATCTATGTCTTCTTTTGTATATGCGGCTACAATCGGTTTGCCTGTGGTTCCACTGGACGCATGCAATCGAACAATTTCATTCATTGGACTCGCAAATAGTCCGAAAGGATAGGTATCTCTAAGGTCTGCCTTTATTGTAAATGGAAGTAGTCTAATGTTATTCAACGAACGAATATGTTCTGGTTTGATTTTTTCCTTATCCATTCGTTCTCGATAAAGAGGCACATTCTCATAAGCCCTTTTAACCATAGTTTGCAAACGATGAAGTTGCATTGTCTCTAATAAATCACTGGGTAGATAGTCCACAGAACTTACAGGATTAAATTTACTACCTCCATCATGCCAAAAAAAATTCATACTACTAATCCTTCCTTAATTAAAATAAATGAAACTTTTTATTCGTAGAAAATATTCGATAGTATAATGGGAAAGTAATTTTCTAATCAAAAAGAAGATTTAAAGGATAATAATATGAGATTACGCCAGACAAATTTATTGTATTTGACAGTTGCTTTGTTTTTAGTGTTTATACTCACACCTGTTATGGTTAAGGCAGATAAGACTCCTCGTTCCATTGCTTCAGTATCAACAGATTTATATGAAGTGCACCTTTTCAAAAATGAAACAGTTAAAATTTTCTTTTCCAATGGAGTAGAAATTTTGGCATTAGACCGTCCTGCTATCGTATATAGCGATTCGGATGAGAATGTCCCATTAAAGTTCTCTGATATGAGTTGGTATAAAGAGCCTATTTCGAGTTCTTTGGGAGAAGGGATAGGTTTTTACATTCAAGGAAAGAGTGTGTCCTGGGTTTTAGAAGTATACCCTGGTAAACCATTTTTAATTGTAAGATTGCAATACAAAAATGGTACAAAGAAGGAACAGTCTGTCAGGTCCTTAATCTCTCTGCAGGGTATATTGAACCAATACAGTGGAAAAGGTATTGATGAAAAGTATGTGGTGTGCCTCGGAAATGGCAACATTTTTGAATCAATGATAGATTATCCACAGTGGACAAACAATCTCGACCTGAAAACTCAATGGGATTTAATGATATATGATAAAGGGAGAAAGCAATCCCTTTTAGCGGGTTTCCTCACTTTTGATAAAGGGTTCAGTCAAGTAATACTTTCAAAAAATGAGAAAAAGAAGGTAGTCCACTTAACCGCAGAAAGTATATTTGACCCACCTATAAAATTATCCCCTGGCGAATCATTAGACGCAGAAGTCCTTTATTTATCCCTTGGTGAACAAAGTCCCCATATTTGTTTAGAACGATATGGACGCGCTATATTTGTTCTAAATAAATTGCAGAAACAAAGTTCTTTTTTACCTCACGGCTGGGATAGTTGGAGCACTGCTTTAGGTAAAGATATAAATGAAAAAATAATATTGGAAAACATTCAATTTGTAGATAAACATTTAAAAAGGTTTGGTTGGAATCATTTAGCAATTGATGCAGGCTGGGAACGCGGTCCAGCAGATTGGGAACCTAATCCAGAAAAGTTCCCACACGGACTTAAACCTATTGTAGAAGAATTACATAATCGAGGTATGACAGCAGGATTATGGATAGACCTGTTTACTGTGCCTGAAAACTCAAAACTTTTTAAGGAACATCCTGACTGGCTTGTTTCACCCGGGACAAAAGGAAAATTACTTTTGGGCAATGATAGGAAAATTTTGGATATTACAATTCCAGAAGCGTATGTTTATGCACGCGATATATGTAAAAAAATATCACAGGATTGGGGATTTGATGGTCTAGTAGAGGCAGATTTTGTTTATCATTTATTATTAGGTGAAGGGTATAAAGATGGAAGGCTGACAAAAGTTCAAGTTCTACGGAAAGGGTTAGAATCTATTCGCGAAGGGTTAGGGACTGATAAATTTTTGATGACAATGATTCCAATTCCTATCTCTGGAATGTATGCTGACGGTATTAGAATTGGTTTTGATAATAAGCCATTATGGTCTTCCTCTGCCATAACAGGGAATTGGGGGTGTATGGAATCGCTAGCCAACTTTGCAAGGCGATACTACTTGTTCCCTAATTTAGGAGCACCTGACCAGGATTGTGTGTTTTTAGGTCATGATGAGACAGACCAGCGATGGAAAGTTTCAGAAGAGAACAAATTAACACAATCACAAGTAGTCGCATGGATTACGGGTGCAGCCTTAACCGGAGGTGTATTCAAGATAGGGGAGGAATTTACAAAACTAACCCCTGATGAAATAAATCTATTGCAAAAAGTAATCCCGAAAACTACACAACCTGCATGTCCAATAGACCTGTTCGAGAATCCACATCCTCAAAAGTGGTCATTGCCCCTGTCAGGACCAGTGTTGAATGGTAATATTCTGGCAGTTTTTAATTGGGATACTAAATCGTCTGAAAAGGTTTCTGTTTTCCTGGAACAGTTAGGTCTGAATAGTGGTAAATTATATGCCTTGTATGATTTCTGGAATGAATCGTTTGTTGGAATTATTCAAAATGCTTTCGTCGTTGATTTGCCTCCTACCTCTGTATCCTTGTTTGGTATTCATCCGTTAGAAAAAAGGCTGCCTATTTTTGTAGCCTCAAACCATCATATCTCACAAGGGATAATGGATGTTTTGGAGTATAATTATTCTCCTGATGATAAAAAGATAACAGGTAAAATGAAAGTGGTTGATGAAACAAATTACAAATTAACTTTTTACGACCCAGAAAAGAGAAAGATAAAATCCTGTGAGTTATCAATTCCAGATGTTTCCTATCAGGAAAAGGATGGCGTTTTTGTGCTTCAATTTACGGTTCCAAAAGACACAAAGGAGATAAGTTGGAATATCGGTTTAGAATGAAATCTCTAATAAGGAATAAAGTAATATGTTTTCCAATTCGCAAAAATGGGTTGAGGAGAAAATTGGTTTATACTGTCAAAAATCGGAGGATTGCTTGAAATTAGGGCTTCAAGTTGTTGCTGGATGTATTGGAAATACGGAATATGAAAAGTGGCGAGAGACAGCATTAGAAGTCCATAGGACAGAGAGTAACGCAGATGATTTGCGTCGAGAAATTGAGTATTTTATCTTTGCCCGTTCTCTATTCCCAGAGTCAAGAGGTGATATTTTGGGACTTCTTGAACGATTCGACCAGATTCCTAACCAAATACAGACTACCGTCCGAATGATTGTGGAGCAGAAAATAAATATTCCTCAAATTTTAGCAGATGAATTAGATTCAATTGCTTCTACAACTCAAAAATGTGTAGATGCAACAATAAAAGCGGTGAAACTCATATTTTCAGATCTTCAAGGGGTTCTTGAAATTCTGGGTCAAATAGATGCTTATGAAAGTGAAATTGATAAGATTCAATCGAAAGCAATTATAAAGATATTTAATTCAGATTTAAGTGACTTTCAAAAAATTTTATTGCGTGATTTGGTTAATTCGATAAGTGATGTGAGCAATCATGCGGAAGAAGCAGGGGATTTTATGCGGATAATAATTGCGAAAAGGATGATGTAATGTTATTTTTCCTTATGTTGGGGACTTCATGCTTTCTGGGTATAACCTTAGGTGCAAATGATGGCGGTAATATTTTTGGGACCGCTGTGGCTACCAGATTCATTCGTTTCAGGACTGCTGCAATATTGACCTTTATTTTTGTAGTAATAGGTGCTGTTCTTCAAGGAAGTAAAGGGATTGAGACTTTAAGTGAAATCACACCACAAAATATAAATTCCTCGATTTTGGTGGGTTTTGTAGTATCAATCGTAGGTTTTAGTTTGATAATTTTGAGACAGCCTATAAGTCTATCGCAAGCAGTAGTTGGAGGACTGATTGGATTAGGCCTGGCTCAACACAATGTTCAATGGCAGATACTTGGGAAGGTGTTTCTGTGTTGGCTTCTTACGCCGATAGGTGCAGGAGTAATAGCCATACTTTGCTATAAAGTCCTATTGACTATATTTTCAAGTATGAAAATAGGTATCTTAACACGTGAGACATTGATACGCAGGGGATTAATCTTTTCTGGAATTCTCGGTGCGTATGCGTTAGGTGCTAACAATGTTGCCAATACTGTGGGCATGTTTACAGGAGCCTGGGAAGGGGTATCAAATATTGAGCTAACTTTACTCGGAGGTATTTCTATTGGGATAGGTGTTCTACTTTTTAGTAAACCTATAATGATGAATATAGGAAAGAGGATAGTCGTGTTAGATGGCTTTTCTGCACTGGTTGCGGTTCTATCTTCTGGTATTACCGTTTATATTTTTTCATTAATTGGAGTCCCTGTAAGCATGACACAAGCCATTGTCGGGGCAATCGTAGGTGTTGGTTTTCATCATGGAGTTCATACACTACATTTCAAGGTTATAAAAGATATACTTTTGTGCTGGTTCATCGCTCCTATCCTCTGCCTAATCCTTACTTCCTCCGGCTATGCAATTTTTATTTAAAATATCATCTATTACAAGTGATTATATTCGTCTCTACACCCGACTAAATAATTTCAAACAAATGTATATCTGTCTTGTACTCTTTTAGTAATCATATAGAATAAAGATTGATCTTGAATGCTTATTTATTATCATACTTAACATATTATTATGAACCTTTTCACCAATTTACTTTTTTCAGAAATATGTAGAAATAATTTGCTTTTTTAAAAATAATGTGTCATAATTTTAATAGGAAAATTGAATATATAAGGTTGGCTATTGAGAGCTTTTCATAAATTTTGCGGGAACTACTGTAAGAGTTTCGACAAAGTCCCGAACAGGACTATACGGGCTAAGTGTATAGCCCGCTAAATACCAGCGAAACCATGTAGTTCTCGCTTTTTTTTAAATTATTGGTACTTCGACAAAACATAAATAACTCTCTTATCAAGCCTTTAAATTCAGGAAATATTTGTAAACTTTTCTGTTGTCTTATTACAATTTATTTATTTCAGAGAAATATATGTTTATTATGTATAATAGGAGCAAAGGTAATTTTATAAGTAGGTAGAATAAATGAATATAAAATTTGAAAAGGTCAAAAAGAAAGATTTGCCTCCTGACAGTGAATTATTATTTATCGAAACACAACGATTTTCACAGTGGTGGTTTTGGCTTATCATTACTCTTTCGATTTTTTTAGCAATTGCACCAATTGGCTATGGACTTGTTCAGCAATTGATATTCAAACAGCCATGGGGTAACAATCCTATGCCTGATTTGGGTCTGATACTTACAGCCTTATGTATGATTATTTTTGTGGCTTTTATTCTTTATTTTTTTTATATGATTCGGCTTGAAACACGCGTGTATAAAGATGGAATATACATCATCTATTATCCATTCCACCTCAAATATAGAAAATTATCATGGGATAAACTTGATGAAATTTCAGGCCATAAATATAGGCCCATAGTTGAATTTGGCGGTTGGGGAATTCGCTGGAATGCAAAAGGATGGGCATATACAGTAAGTGGTAATGAATGTATTGAACTCAAAAAGGGCAACCATAAGATAGTAATTGGCACAAAGAAACTAGATGAGTTGTTATCCGCATTAGACAAAGCACAAAACCTATGTATAGCAGAGAGTTATCTAACTCAGAAATAATAGCATTGGGAAGGTAGATATGTATTTGCGGTTAATTAGTCTTTTAGGGTTGATAGTATTTTTTCTAATTGCCTTCCTTTTGAGTGAAAATCGTAAAGAGGTAAAATGGAATATTATAATCTGGGGTATAGGACTTCAACTATTCTTCGCTATATTCCTTATCCGTGCAGACTTGCTCGTTTTTATACCTAATGCAATAATAAGAAATATAAGTGGCTTATTTGGTATTACAGAACCTATTTTAATTTCGCCTAAAATTGGGATTTATCTTTTTGAATGGATTAAGAAAGGGTTTGACTTAATCACTCAGGCAAGTAGTGCAGGTGCTCAATTCCTGTTCGGAAATTTGACTGAACTTTTTATATTAGACCATGCTACAATCCAGAATGCAGAAGGTCAATTAACAACCGCAGAACCTTTTGTTGTTAGTGCCGTAGTTGCCTTCAAGGTGCTTCCTGTAATTATATTTGTATCTGCCTGTTCCGCTATTTTGCAACATTTAGGAGTAATCCAGAAGATAGTTAAAGGTTTAGCATGGCTAATGCAAAAGTCTATGAAAACTTCCGGTGCCGAAACCTTTACCACAGGTTTGCTCGTATTTTTAGGTATAGAGTCTATGAGTGCTGTTCGTGGCTATATAGAGGACATGACCCGTTCAGAACTATTTACCATTATGACTGCATTCCTTGCAACTATTGCTGCAAGTGTTATGGTAGCATACGCAAATTTTGGTGCAGAACCGGGACACCTAATTACAGCATCTTTGATGAGTGCTCCAGCAGCAATTGCCTTCGCAAAGATACTTATTCCAGAAACAGAGAGACCACGCACAATTGATGTGAAATCTGTGGACATATCCATCGAAAGCCAGAATGTCTTTGATGCAGCGGCTCAGGGCGCAAGTTTAGGACTTACCATGGCGTTAAATGTAGGTGCTTTATTATTAGTATTTGTTGGACTTATCCAATTATTTGACACTATTACAATCGCTATCACGGGGAAAACATTGGGCAGTCTATTAAGTTACCTTTTTCTACCGTTTGCATACTTAATGGGTGTCCGTATAGAAGATACACCTATATTTTCAGAACTATTGGCTATCAAATCCATTTTTAACGAATTCTTAGCATACCAACGATTTCAAACATTAATTGCAGAACAGTGTGTTGATAAGAGAACTCTGACTATTGCTATCTATGCCATTTGTGGATTTGCTAATCCGGGAAGTCTGGGCATTATGATTGGCGGAATTTCTGCTCTGGCACCACATCGGCGTAGTGAAATTGCAAAGATGAGCATCAAAGCCTTTATTGCTGGAACCCTCGCATGCTTTTCAACTGCTTCTATAGCAGGCATCATCTCAATCGAATAAAGTAACATTAGATAGGTTATAGCACTGTTGTCCGCTAAAAGATTAGTAGGTGGCTTGAAACTTTTGATGTAGATAGATGAGATACTATCTAAAAACTCTAACCAACAGAGGAGTTTCAAGCCACGACTTATTATAGCACATCATTAATCAACTATTTCAACTTATACCGAGACATCAATTTAATAAACTTGTAAAAAATATGAAGCAGACCGTTTTGTTAGATATTTTAATTGCTGGCAATTGTTCGTCACAATACTCTATGCCCAGATTAGGAAGAAGGACAGTTTAAGGGACATAGAGACTTCGCTCATGACACAGATTAATAGGTGGTATCATTTAGTTCTGGAGAAGATAAAGCGTTCTACTTTGTCAGATGCAAACAATCGTATGGATTACAGGGTATTTGAGGATATGTTTTATGCACTTCTGGATAAGTGTAGGAGTCTCAGTTTGAATCACAAGTTTAAATTTAAGAATCCATTGTATAGTTTAGATTCGACAGTAATAGAGTTATGTTTAAGTATTTTTCCATGGGCAAAGTTTCGGCGAGTGAAGGGGGCATTGAAACTTCACTATTTGTATGACCATCGTGGTTCTTTACCTTCATTTTTAGTGGTAACAGATGGCAAGCAACATGATATTAAAGTAGCCCGAAGTCTTACTCTGCCACTTTTATGGGACAAAACAAATAACTCCTATAAAGTGCAATTAACATAGTTCATTCCAAAGGGAACAAAATATGAATTAAATAGATATTTTATTGCTTATCGCAATGTTTAAATACATTTACTTAATATTTTAAACGGATAGTAGTATGAAACTTTATTTGTTACTACTATCAGGAAATATTTTGTCTATCTCTTTTTGTATCCCTATTGT
>DAOOVZ010000104.1:1194-10790 GCA_035370665.1 Candidatus Hydrogenedens sp. | reverse complement strand
ATGAAAAATTTATTGAAATTAAAAACTATTAAGAGACAAAAAATTGAAAAAGAGATTATTGTATGTAGATTGTTTACGGGGCTTTTTTATTATCTATATCCTCTGGCTTCATGCGTTTAATGCGGTAGTATATAGGAATAATCCACAATCTGTGGAGAGTGCTAATCCATGGATATTTATTATATTTGCACCATTGGTTATTCTGGCGACCTGGGCTCCAATTTTTGTAATGCTATCAGGAACAGTTCATGCCTATTCCATGCACAAAAATCTGCTCAAATATAAAGATAATAATAGAATGACTCCTGAATTAAATCGGCTTCTTTTGGGAGGACTTGTTAACTCTTTTTTGCTGATATGTTTCTCTTTTATAAATGTAATTTTTTTCCACCATCGTATGCCATTCAATGGTCGCTTTTACGAAACTTTGATTACAGGCTTTATCCAGAAAGGGAGTTTTCCTGACTTTTCATTTGACATCATTTTCTATACAGATGCTCTGGGCAATATTGGTATAAGTTTGTTCTTTCTACATATTACTTTGTATGCTTTGTGGCGTTCAGGGGAACTATTTGACCGTAAATATACCTTCCGTATCCTGACAGGCATAGCATTGACGCTATTATTTGTTTCACCTGCTATCCATAGTGCATTGGACGGCATATTCTATCAATCCATACAGGAGAAAAAATGGGGACTGGAATGGCTATTAAAGTTTTTATTAGCACCGCTACCTAATATGGCTTATGGCTATTTAGGAGCAGTATTTGGAATTGCTTTATCAGAGCAGATAGAACTGTCAAAAATAAGGAGATATGGCTATGGATTGGGAACAGCATTTGTGATGTTAGCAGTAAGCCTTATATGTAACTATGGTTTGAAGCCAGTAGAATTTGCAAAATCACCTTTGCCCTTCAAAATACAATTGCTCAATGTCGGATTGATGCTTCTCCTATCTACATACCTGGCTGGCGTTATGGAATATACAACAGTTAGCAATCGGGAATGGTGGATGAAACATACAACAATTATAAGACGCTTTGGGGTAGTAGCATTGACAATATTTTTGTTGGAAGGACCAGTAGCCGTAAGTCTGGGAAGAATTTATCTATGGGCAATAGGCTCACCAACGGAGTTTCCAAAAAGTCCACTGTATATTATTCCTTTCATTCTTTTAGTACTTTTACTCTGGCATGTAGCAATAAAATTTTGGGAACAATTCGGATTTAAATATGGAACAGAATGGTTGTCAGTGCAGATTGTTGGCTGGATAAAAGGAAGAAAATCTAAACGATTAGACCCCGCATGCACACTTTATCTATGTCCAGAACTACAAAAGGTTGGGAAAAAATAAAGGTATAGCAAAGTATAAAGTATAAATAACATTTTAAGGATAAAAACGAACAAAGGACTATATATTAGTTAGGAATCAAAAATCATTTCTTTTTAAAAGATAACACTTCTTTAATATATTTATTCGATAAATTTGTTATTCCTCTTCCTCTATTCCCAATTCTTCCTCAGGTGAAATGGTATCATCAAGGACACCTGATTCATTAACTACTTCGTCAGGAGGTAATTCTTCCTCAAGAGAAGGCTCTTCATCTTCTATAATAGGAACATCAGGAACACCAAAATCTTCTAATTCTTCTTCTTGTGAGTAACTCTCTGGAAACTCAATATCCCCTTCCTCTTCTATAAGTCGTGGTTTCCTGCGTATTTTAGGTGTGGAGATAATCTGGTCCCCACTAATGCCAATGCGTTCTAACTGAACATCATGGCAATTAGGACACTTAAAATTAAATTTTTTAGCACCCCACTCTACAAATTTTTTACCACATTTAGGACAGAAGTATTTGATAGTTGGCATAGTATAATTTACTTCCTGCTATTGATTTCTTGTTTTCATAATTATTTTGAAAGTAGGGAAAAGCATATCTCAACAGAGAGGTCATTTTCAACCGCAAAAGAAACTAGTTAAAAATTTATTAGAAACCTTCAATTTTTATCTTTCTATTACGGCTATCTACTAAAAATATTAGAGAACTATTATTATCAATTTTAAATGATGATAATTGTGAATTGGTTTATGCAAATAAATTTGAGAAGATACCAATTTATATTTCTCAATTTGCTCGGAATAACTGAATATTATGGATAAATAATAAAGTCTTATATAACCTATATGTCTTACTTGAAAATGACTTATTGCTTGATTAGTTTTGCAGTATTTCTACGGGTAGGGTCAAACAATTCTTGCATTTTGTAATGGACATAAGGCTGTTTTACTGCGTCTTCTTTGCCTTTTGCATGAGCAACCCATAGTTCAAGGTCCGTAGGACAATAGAGGACGCTATGCACATTCTCCCCTACAATCGCCACTGCTTTAACTATTTCCAGAGCAATATTCTGGTCTATCTTGCCATAATTTTCCTTGATTCGTGTCGCCATGCCTTTATAACGATGGTCGTAAGAATTTGAGCCATACGGCATGTTAGGTGCATTAGCACAGGTTTGTAAGGAACGTATTGTCGGGTCCATTGCTTCATCTGAACGCATGACTGCATTCTCAATTGGTATCGCATATTCTACGGTCTCGCGGGGGTCGTTGTCCGCAAAAATTGCGACATGATGTGCACAGGTTTCATAAGCAAGGGCACGATTCTCATCACCATCCGCAATGACATAGTTATAGCCTACTGTATGCCGCGCAGTCTTGATAATCTCTGTTACCCTGTCTAATGTAGATGCTTCTTCTAATATTTGACGGAGTAAAAGTTCAAGAGGAATCCCGTCCATACGGCGGTCTTTATTGGTTGCACCAATTTGAGCAACAGATATTTTGCGATTATTCATACCAGAATAGACACCAATAGCACATGCATAGCCAATATAAGTAAAGGAGTTAAGTCCATCTGGTTCATAACAAAAAGTTACTGCCGTATCCTGAAGTCCCGCTTCTATAATCCAATCGAAATTTCTGCTATGATACAATTTTCCATCTACGGTGGCTTTTCCCCACACTGCAAAGGAACTACAACCGCGTTCTGTTATAACCGAGACTACATGCACCCTCCGTAGTTCTTGTAAACTTATACCTGCACCATCGGCAATTCCTTCCAATTCTCGTTCATATCGTATAGGAATATAAGGCGAACAAAATCGCCATGTTATATCTAAAATCAATTTTGCTGCAAATTTAGGTAAGCCAACTTCCTTCTTAGCCAATTCTAATAAATCATCAACCATTGCTAAACTTTTTTTAATTAAGTCTTTTAGGAGCACACCCCGCTGATAGCCCATTTCATAGGGACTACCTTTCAGATGGAGAACTCTTGTTCCCTCAACCTCTTCTAAAAAGGCTTTCTGTATATCCACATTTTCCTTCGGACCGCGTGAAGGATATAACCAGAAATAGAATCCAGCACATAACACAATAATTACAAATAGAATAGGAAGGATATAACGAACAGTTTTTCTCATTTAAGTTCTCCTTTGTTTGTTTTATTTTACCACATTTAAGAAGGTTTGTGGAAAGAAAAGTTATAATATTATATTAATTTGACAATATATCACTCAGGAATGTTTCCATGGTTTTAAAAAATAAACGAGAAGAATGTTATCCAGAAGTATGGGATGTCCCTATCTCCGCCTTGCCAGAAATTGGTCCCGGTCGTGAGAAAAAACTGAATAAGATGGGGATTGCCACAGTTAGGGATTTACTACTTTATCCCCCAAGACGATATGAAGACCGTAGGAATTTAATTAAGATAAAAGAAATGGAGGAAGGGCATAAATATACAGTATTGGTTTCAGTGGAGCGAGCACGACAGATATACCTTCGTCAGGGACTTTCGCAGGCAAGGGTGCTATTCAGAGACGATACAAGTTCAGTTGAGGGGATTTTTTGGGGCAGGGCTTATCTGACGCGTTATCTATTTCAACCTGGCAAAAAATTTTTCCTATATGGCACAATAGAGAAAGTTCAGTCTCGATTGATAATGAATAATCCAGAATACGAGGAATATACTCAGGAAGAGGCAAATATCCATACGGCAAGGCTTGTGCCCATCTATACAATGACAGAAGGCTTATCTCTGCGTTCATTTCGTCGCTGGATATATGAAACCTTAATGAATGTGGTTATTGTTGACCCGTTAGAAGAAAAGTTTATTTCTTCTCGGGGACTTATGTCTCTGCCAGAGGCGGTAAAACGGCTTCACTTCCCTGAAGCAATAGATGATGTAGAACAAGCACGACAACGGCTTGCTTATGACGAAATTTTGCAGATACAGAAAGATTGGTTAACTTGGAAAGTAAATAATATAAAGGATAAATCCGTTTGCCAGCATAAAACAGACGGCATGATTCTTACAACATTCCGCAACCAATTGCCATTTGTCCTGACTTCTGCCCAAAATCGAGTAATTGATGAGATACTTGAAGATTTATCTACCCCTAAACAAATGCTTCGATTAGTGCAAGGCGATGTAGGTTGTGGAAAAACTCTGGTTGCCTTACATGCCCTTTGTGCAAGTGTGGATAGCCATTACCAGTCTTGCCTTATGACACCAACAGAGATTTTAGCAGAACAACATTTCTTAAATTTGAAGAAACATTTGTCGTCGCTACCTGTGCGTATTGAATTGCTTACAAGTTCTATCAGAAGTGCCAGAGAAATTCGCAAACAAATCGCTCATGGCGAGGTAGACATAGTAGTAGGTACGCATGCCTTGATACAGGAATCAACCTTATTTAAAAATTTAGGTCTAATTGTGATAGATGAGCAGCATCGTTTTGGCGTTATGCAAAGGGAAAAATTGCGGATGAAAGGGCATGCTCCTGATGTGCTTTATCTAACAGCAACACCCATACCTCGCACCCTTGCCTTAACCGTCTACGGTGGTATGGATATTAGTGTTATTGATGAAATGCCACCGGGCCGGCAACCGATTAAGACTTATATTATTCCAGAAAAGAAGAGAGAAGGCTTAATACAATTTATCATAAAACAAGCACAAAAAGGTCTGGCAACCTATTGGGTATGCCCAAGTATTGAGAAATCCTCGCATAGAGAAGACTTGAAACCACTCCTGACTATCTATGAAAAACTTCACTCCAATGCCTTTTCTACATTGAGAACAGATTTACTTCATGGCCGCCTTTCCTTCAATGAAAAGGCAGAGGTTATGAGTCGTTTTGCTCAGGGTGAAATAGATGTTCTTTTCTCTACCACTGTAATTGAGGTAGGTGTAGATGTTGCACATGCAACAAATCTCGTTGTAGAAAATGCAGAATGCTTTGGCCTTGCTCAATTGCATCAGTTGCGTGGACGAGTTGGTCGGGGTCCTTATACTTCCTACTGTTTTCTTATGTCGTCAACCACAAACCCTGTGAGCAAGGAAAGACTAAGAATACTTTGCACCATCAATAACGGATTTGAAATTGCCGAAAAAGACCTACAGTTACGCGGACATGGAGAAATTGGTGGATTCCGTCAATCAGGCGATACAGACCTGAGATTTGTTGATTTCACTCGTGACCTGCCCATTATCCAGCAAGCAAGGAATGATGCTATACAGATTTTTAAATCATAAAAATATTTGAATAGAATTTAGTTTATAATAATTTAATTAACATTTTGATATATAAAAGTGTGAACGCTATGCAAAATTTTGTATATTTAAATCATTCATTAAAATAAAGCATGAATTGGAAAATGAAAAAATCTAATGTAAATAATCTGGATTATCCTGATGTTAAACCTCTGTTGGACAAACAGAAGCAAGTAATTGTAAAATTAGAGCCTGCCCGCATGGCAACTATCGTAGGATTATTTTTTACCCTTGTTGTTTTGGTAATACTTCTTATCATACAGTTTAGTGGGACAATTATTGCATTAGGTTCGTTCCTTCTTATATGTGCTTTGACCTTTGTGATTACTTACAGAGTAGCAGGAATATTAACCTATTATGGTTTATGGGTGCTCAAGATAACATGACAATCTGAAAATACTGATTCAAAAATAGCAGAAAAAAAACAAACCCCTGAGGGATAATATATACAATAGAAAAATATAAGGATAAAAAAATATGTTTCGTAAACTATTACTATCAGCCTTTATCGGAATTGCAATTTCATGGTGCTACGCTCAAGCACCAGACCTGGCACGCTTAGATATTGTGGAAAGGTCTGTTCCGGATGGTCCAGTAGCACTGGTTCTTGGGACACCAATATCTCGTGAAGAATTCTTATCAAGGTATCGCATGGAACTGTTAGAATATGCAGCAACAACTGGACAGAAAGACCCGTCAGATGAAGAGAGGTTGCGAGTTGCAGTTCGATGCCTTACAAATTTAGCAGAAAGAGAAATTTTATATCAAGAAGCACTGAAACGAAAATACACAGTTTCAGAAGATGAGGTCAAGCAAGCAGTAGATGAGTATATCAAGAGTATTCAGGAAGAGGTCCGTTCTGCTGGTAAAACTCCACCTACTGTTGAGGAAATACTTAAAGCAAGAGGTGATACAGTGAACACTTTCCGTGAAAGGACACATAAAAATTTATTGTTAAATAAACTGAAACAAGCCCTGGTAAAAGAAAACAAAATTAGTGTGTCAGATGAGGAAGCCAAAAAGTTTTATGATGCAAATCCAGATTTATTTATGAGACCGTCGCGTGTCCACCTGCAACAGATTTTTCGACAACCGAAACCAAATGCCAAAAACGCTAACGAATCCGCCTGGCAGGAAGCACAAAAAGAGATAGAGAAGGCATTGGCAAGAATACGGGCAGGTGAAAGTTTTGAGGCTGTTGCTCGCTCTGTATCAGAGGCACCCGGCAAAGATAAAGGTGGAGATATGGGTTGGGTACCTGTGGAAGCATTACCTTCTTTTTTGAAGGATGTATTGCCATCTATGAAACCAGGTGATTTAAGCCCCGTTCTGAAAAGTCCAATGGGCTGGCATTTATTTAAATTGTTAGAACGCGAATCAGAAGAAAAAGTCACTTATGAACAAGTCAAAGATAAGATAAAAAGTATGCTGTTAGACCAAAAAATAGATGAGAAACTTTTTGAATTTTGCAGACCCTATTTAGATGACCCTGAAAAGGCAAAGTTCTTTATTGCTTTCGATTCAATATTAAAGACTTTACCGCAATCAGATAAGAAAAAAACTGTTCAGAAAAGCAACCCTAATCCAAAACCTTCTCAAAGTGCAACACCAAAGACGAAAAAGAAATAATGGGATTCATAACTATATTCTTTACTTTTATATTTTTGACTATCCATTTTTCGTTTTCAGATAGTTCTTTTGTCCCTCCACTAAACGGAGACCTTTATGCTACTTCCTCTTTTGGGGAATATAGAGATGGTCGTTTCCATGCGGGAGTGGATTATCGAGCAAGCATAAAAACACCTGTATACGCAATAGATGATGGATATGTAACTCGTCTCCGCTGTGGACCATGGGGATATGGTCGTGCTCTATATATACAATTTCGCTCCGGGATTATGGGTGTCTATGGGCATTTGCACTCCTTTGCAGAACCTTATCAATCCTACCTGCATAAAATTCAACATCAGAAACAATCATTTTCAGTTGACTTAACCTTGAATGAGAATGAACTTCCTGTTAAGAAAGGCTCAATTATTGCCTACACGGGACAATCAGGAACAAAAGCACCACATCTCCATTTTGAACTTCGCTCAAAAGATGGTATTACCTGCTTAAATCCATGGGAGTATGGTTTTCAATGGATTGACCGAGATAGCCCACAAATATCGTCATTGCTCCTTGTGCCAGGAGATATAAATACCACTATAAATGGACATTGTTTGCCTGTAGAAATACCGGTTAATGAGAAAACTTCATTCCCTGTAATTGTCCATGCAAAGGGAACACTGGGTTTTGGTATAAATACAGTAGACCTGGAATCCACAAGTTGTAAACTGGGTCCATACTGTATATCTATGACAAGCTCCGGGACCGTTTCTGCAATTGTCCAACAGGACCGTATAGACTATAACACTTATCGAGACGCTGCTGTTGCCTTTTATCCTTATATTTCTAATCCTGTATATTGGGTCTTATGGCAATGGCAGGGAAATCGTTCACCAAATTATCGGCAAGCAAAGAATGGTTGGCTTTTTGTATCTGATGATGAACATGTAAAAATAGAGGTTGTAGATTTTAGTGGTAAAAAAACAGAAGTCCCTATTTATATCTCAACACAGGATATAGAAAATCAGCAGCAGAAAAATTCAGCAAAGAAATCAGGCGTTTTTATCCATTACTTACCCCAATTTCTTGTTTTAGAAATTGCACTACCCCTTGGCACTAATAACAAAGAACCTTCTGTTTCTTGTATTTCCCAACTGGATAATAAGGTTATATCATTAACCGTTATTCAGCGGTCTGCTAATGTTTATGAAGTTCCCTGGCAACCACATACTTCCGGAAAATATACATTTAAAATATCCCATACTTCATTACCTCTATGGGAAAAAACTATTTATGCAATAAAAACAGCAGAACCCATTGAACCGATTATAGTAGATAACATGGAAATTAAAATTCCGTCCAATGCTCCTTATGGTGTCCTTTGGCTTTCCATTTCCTCAATGACAACACAAACAGTATCAAAAGGACTAACACTTACCTCTGAAATATGGAAAATGGAACCAATAAATATGCCAATAGCAGAGCCAGTCCAACTTAAAATGCGGATTGCTGAAAATACTCAATATAAAGAGAGGGTATCCATATATCGCAAAACAGGCTCTTCATGGTCACGGGTTAAATCAAAACAAAATGGCGATTTTGTAATAGGTTCGCTAATAGATTGGGGTGCTTTTGCTCTGTTGAGAGATGATACACCGCCAGAGATTACAAATGTTTCTATCACAGATATTGCAAAAAATCCGACAAACCGACCTGCTATATCCTGTTCTATATCAGACATTGGTAGTGGTATAGTAAACGCAGAAATATACTGTGATAAAAAATGGCTATTAGCCGAATATGATGGTCCCCGTGGAACACTGCGTTGGGAACAAGATGAGGATTTAACATCAGGCAAACATACTATAACATTTTTAGTTGCAGATTATACAGGATTAGCAAAAAAAGAAGTCAGAACAATAACTGTGCCATAATAAAGGGACATAGTCGCAAACTAATGAAAGGAGTGTAGATATGATACTTGTTACAGGTGGTTCAGGTTATATTGGCAGTGTAGCAGTTCGTGAACTTTTAAATCACGGCTTTGCAGTTCGTGTGGTGGATAAATTTCTATTTGGTGGTGATGGATTAGAAGAAGTAAAGAATCGAATTGAATGTATTCAGGGTGACCTATGTAAATTTGATGCAGCATGGTTAGAAGATGTCGAAGGTGTAATTCATCTGGCAGGATTAAGTAATGACCCTATGGCTGAATTTAATCCAGAAGCAAATAAAAGATTGAATACAGAAGCAACTGCGATGTTAGGTGAACATTGCAAGCAGAAAAAAATTAAGCGATTCATCTTTGCGTCCAGTTGCTCTATTTATGACCGTGGACTTCTAGCAGAGGATATTCTTCAAGATGAAGAAAGT
>DAOOVZ010000104.1:0-1094 GCA_035370665.1 Candidatus Hydrogenedens sp. | reverse complement strand
CGGAGTTATCGCGTAGATACACGAAAGATTGAACGAGAGATAGGTTTTCGACCCCAAATTAGCGTAGAAGAAGCAGTTCAAACAATGGTAGATAAAATCCAGAGTGGCATTCATGCAGACTTCAATAATCCCCGTTATTACAATATCCAATGGGTAGAACTACTCTGCACCGCAGAAAACATCATCAAAAAAACTGGTAGTATACTTTAAACAGGTAGAATTATTATAAGTAAGATAGAATTTGTAATTACTATAGCCTTTACATGTCCAACATTAAATTAAAAAAATGATAGATAAAACGATTCAGGATAATAGAACTTGTTTTGAAACCTTTAGAAGAATTAATGTTTATGCTAATAAATAATACTCAACAATTATGTAACAGTGTATAATAAATTGGTATTTTTGTGTTTTAATGATTGAAGATTTTTACTCTCCCTTTTTCATAGTAGGGATAATCAGTTTCTGTCCTATTTGTAAGACCGATTGGGAAGTTAATTGATTGGCTTGTAAAAGTGTTTCCAAAGGGATACCATATTTCTTGCTTATTGTATATGGATTATCACCTTTTGAAACTATATACACTGTTGTTTCCGTTGTTTCTTCTTTACCTTGAGTAGTGGTTTGTTTTTCTTGTTTATTCGATGTTTCTTTTGGTTTTTCAGGTTCCTTTGTTTTGGGCTCGGTTGGTGTTTTTGAAGTAGGAATTTTTAATTCCCGTCCTACACGCAATTTGGTTGGGTCTTTAATATCATTGAACTCCATAAGAGTTTTAACTGGTATACCAAACTTATTTGCTATGGTAGAAGGAGAATCTCCCGGATTTAATTTGTATGTCTGAACCTCTTCTGTTTTAATTTCTTCTGCTACTACTTTTTTAGGCTCTGTAGGCGGAGGAGTAGTTGCTTCTGGACTTATAATATGAGCAGATTCCTGAGTCGAAGAGGTTTCGGCAGGTTTTGTTTCTACGAGAGGTTTAGAACCAGGAACTTTTAACTTTTGCCCTATTCTCAATATTGATTCTGAGGTCAAATTGTTTGCTTTGAGTAAATCGTTTGTAGACACACCTACTTTCTTTGCTATTAGTCCTGGAT
>DAOOVZ010000103.1:0-10931 GCA_035370665.1 Candidatus Hydrogenedens sp. | reverse complement strand
TAGGCGATTATAAAAATGCACAAAAATTATTAAAAGAGGCACAGACTTTACCCATAGGCAATTCATTATTAGGCTATTTAGAATCAGCAATGGTGATTAATCCTGATGTAGTTGAAGAGGAAACCTTTGCTAATGGTATCTCAATGATTGCAAAAGAAAATAGAAGTAAATCGCCAGTCATCTTTCCTGAACCTTTCTGGCATCAAACACTACCTAAAAATACCTACTCCTACTACCTACGGAAAAGTGATAGATTAAACCATTGTTTAGCCCCCTTATATAGAGTATATAAGGATGTATTAAACAAGATAGAAATAGACATAAAAGGGAATAAGATTCAGAATAAACAAGTCTGGTTAGAAGAAGTTTTTCTCATGGGGAAAAAAATAGGCAATAGTATTGAATTAAACGATTATTACCCAACTTTAACAATTAGTATATTTTCACTAAAAATACAGCAAGATACTCTCAACCTATACAGCAAATATTCAAATACAATAAAGTCAAACATATTAGAAAAGGAGTTGAAAAAATTAAATCAAGTTTCTCAATTATTAGATAAATTTCAAAAATTGGAGGAACAGAGGAAACTTGATTTTGAATATAGTAGAAATAATCGAACTAAGATACTCTGGCTACTCTTTTCAGGGTTTATTGAATTATTAATTCTATTTCTCATAGGGAAATTAGATTCATATTTATTAAAAAAATCAAGATATAAAACAATATACCCAAATAAGACATTTACAAAATCTATTCTGTTAATACTATCTCTATGGGTAATTATTATTTTCCTAATAATATTTTACTGCTCCTATTCAGATAATCTGCCTCTTACAAATAACAATTTTATATCTTATTTATGGTATTTTTTCATTATATTACCTTTTATTATTGGCATTGCTTTACCATTGGTAAAAAGACAACATAAAAAGGTTTCTCATGATACTGAAAACTCTGAATATAAAAAAGAGTTTTCGTTTATTTCTTTTTTTATTTCTCTTATGCAACAAATCTCCGGCATATTAATAGGCATGTATATCATAATTATTTGTATCTGGTTTGTGCTATTTCGTATCCTTTATATTTCATACCCATATCAACTGAATTTGATAAGGGATAAACTAGGTTCAGAAGAATTAAATTTGATAAGAGAGTTTCTTCACTTTCTACATTCTTGACAAACATTTTCTATTTCGATTATAATAAATGCTAATCTAATTAATAATGTTAAATATGCAATAATTACTAAACTGAAAATTTAATAATACAAGGAGCAAAAAAATGAATCGTGAACAAAAAGCCTACACAACATTTGAAGCAGCAAGAATTTGTCATGTCACACACCACAGTATAAAAAATTGGATTCGTCAAGGACTGATTAAAGCATCAAGGACACCGGGAGGACATTACCGTATTCTTGAAAAAGACCTGGATGAGTTTCGTGAAAAATATGATATGTTCCCCCGAGATAAAAATTCCAAACGCTATCGTATTATGGTAGTTGATGATGACCAAGATGTTCTAAACTTGATTGAAAATATGTTGGGGAAAGACGAGTATGAAATTATTAAAGTAAGTAATGCAACCGAAGTGGGCTTAAAATCTATTCAATTGTCTCCTGACCTTATTTTGCTCGATTTTCTTATGCCTGAAATTAACGGGTTTGAGGTATGTAGGGCACTTAGGGCGAATGATATGACTCGTTCTATTCCAATTATGGCTGTTACCTGTCTGACAAAGGATTCTGATATTGAACATATATTCGCCTGTGGAGCAGATGAATATCTTGCAAAACCGTTTAAGGTAGACCAACTTCGGGAAAAGGTCAAAGAATTAGTTACTAAGGGACGGCCTATTCAAAAATAAACATAAATTTTTAATGATACAGAAATATTAATCTATTTCTGTATCGGCAAAGGGTCTATGGAATCAAATCCGAGATATCGCACTAGTCTTGAAAGGAAATTTTTCATAGCGATTTTTTGGGTAGGTGTAATTCCAATGACCTTGACCCTTATTGTTGCCTATGTGTTTGCCAGAGAAGGTCAGTGGGTAACAACAAAACGAAACTTGACTACTGCGGTAAGAAGAACTACTGAGGGAGTTCAATTTGCCTTAAATACGCGATTAAGCCTTTCCGCTCGCATTGTTGGAGACCCACTTTTTTCCCAATTTTGTCAGAGTACAAAAGAAGAGCAAGAACTTCTAAAAAATCAAATTTCAGAAAAATTAACTGCAATCCAGAATGTAAGTAAAGAAAAAACATTAGGATTCGCAATAGTAGACACCGAACAAAAAATTCTTTTTTCAACATCAGAATTCAAGCCCGGTGATTTTTTTATTCCAGATTGGCACAAAAAAACTAAATACCCCACCGTCGTTTCTATTTCTACTCCACCTCGAACAGAAAACTACACGATAACTATTGCTATTCCAATTAAAGACGCAAAACAGAAAATAATTGGTTTTTTGTTAGATATACAGGAGGCAACAGACTTTCTTAATTTTGCTCTGGGACCATTATCAGAGGCAGAAAGTCTAACCCCAGAAAATATATACTATACCATTATTTATTTAAGAGACGCCGATGGAATTTCACTCTATCGAGATAAAAATAAAAATCAATCGAAATTCAATGTTAATTATGAACTTGTTGACTCTCGATTAGTGCGAAGATTAAAAATGAATCCCGATAAAACAGAGGGTTTATCAACCCTATTAAGATTTTCCAGTCGTGGAAAGGTTGAGCCTGTTTTATTAGCATTTAAAAAGATTTACCCAGAATATGACCTGTATTTCTGTGCATATCGGCAATTAAATGAAATTTTTTGGCTTCTTCATGTAGGTTCAGTTGCTGCTCTAATTATTGCTGGATTAGTTATTATCTTTTTCTCTTTAATTGGCTATCGTATTGTTCACAGAAACATATTACAACCATTAAGCCTCATCAATGAAGGGGCTCAAATTATTCGTCAGGGAGATTTAGAACTAAAACTTAAAATAAATACGGGAGATGAATTAGAAGAGGTAGCCGATTCTTTTAATCAGATGGCAAGCACTCTTCATAAAAACATTTATAAATTAGAGGCATCGGAAGAACGCTATCGGAACCTTGTGAACTCTATGAAAGATGGTATCTATCAAACTAACAGAGATGGTGTCTTAACATTAATTAATCCTTCTGGGGCACAACTTCTGGGTTTTGAGACTCCTGAACAAGCCATAGGGACCCAAATAGAAACCCTTTTCTTGAACTCAAGTGATTTTAGGGAAATTTGTTCTGAATTAGAAACAAATTATTCTATTAATCAATTTCGTGCTTGGGTAAAACCGTTACAAGGGGATTTAATTTGTATCGAAATTTCTGGGAGTTATATAAGAGATGAGAAAGGTTTAATAATAGGGGTTGAAGGTATTTTCCGCGATATTACTCGAAGTGTCTGGTTGGAAAAAGAGGTAAATGACCGCGCAGAACGATTAAAGGCAGTAAACATAATTGCCCAAACAATCAATTCTAGTCTAGAAGCAGGGAAAGTTCATGAAAGTGTCGTTAATGAAATTAAAAGGTTAATAAGAAATATTGATTATATAATTATAGCCTTTCCGCAAGAAAATGTTACGGAAACTGAAGACAAAAACACTTATTATGAAATTTTATCCTTATTTCCTGAACCTAATTTAGAACCTAAAATCGCTGCTTTTTTTTGTGGCGACATAGTGCTTAGTGAAAGGAAAACACTATGCTTCGATTTTCTCCAATCTGAAGAGGAAAATATCGCTAAAGAACTACCTACTGAAA
The DNA here is from genome assembly GCA_035370665.1 of Candidatus Hydrogenedens sp. GTDB lineage: Bacteria > Hydrogenedentota > Hydrogenedentia > Hydrogenedentales > Hydrogenedentaceae > Hydrogenedens. The sequence continues at coordinate 7,129 of DAOOVZ010000103.1, read as the reverse complement.
TCAATAGTCTAATCATCACACCTTTATTTGCAGAAGAAAAGGTGATTGGTGTTCTAGTTTTGGGTTCTGAAACTCCTAAAGCCTTCTCCGCACATGATATTGAAATCGTAGAAGAAATATCACCTCATATAGCCGTTGCAATCCGCAATGCACGACTATTAGAAAAGTTACAAAAGACCCTCAATGAAGTAAACAAGGCACATGAACAGTTAAATAAAGCGAATGAAGAATTAAAAACACTTGATGAAATGAAAACAAATCTCCTTTCCAATGTATCGCATGAATTACGCACTCCTTTAGTATCTGTCATGGGTTATACAGATATGGTTTTAAAAAAGAAGGCAGGTCCAATCACAGAGACACAAAAAGAATATCTTTCTATTAGTCTTCGAAATGTTGAGAAACTGGTAAATTTAATTGAAAATCTATTGGACTTTTCAAAACTACACAAAGGGAAAGAAGAACTCATTTTCAGCACTTTCGATATTGTGGAGTGTGGCAAAATCGGTTTAGAAAATATCCGTCCTATGGCAGAAACAAGGGAAATAGAACTAATTTTAAATGCAGAGCAACAACCCATACTTGTTGATGGAGATAAGGAAAAGATTATCCAAGTATTTAATAATTTATTATCCAATGCTGTGAAATTTAATAAAAATAAGGGAACAGTTGAGGTCCGTTTTAAGATTATTGACAATGAAGTAGAAATCTCTATTATAGATACCGGGATAGGAATTTCTCAAGATGCCATGGATAAAATTTTTACACGATTTTATCAAGTAGATTCATCGTCTACCCGAAAATATGGTGGCACAGGAATAGGACTATCCATATCACAAGATATTATACGATTACATGGGAGTCGTATCGTATTATCCAGCATATTAGGACAAGGAACTACTTTTTCCTTCCGTTTGCCTATTCATGGGACAATGCCAGGAACTGAACAAATCTATGCTGGTGAAATAACCCCTGACGAAACACATCTATTGGTTGAATTAGTGTCTCAAGATAGGTCAATGAGTGCTCAAATCCGACAGTGGTTATTAGAAGAGAACATTGATATACTCCACGCCGCTTATCCATCTACGGCAACTTCACTGGCTTTAAGATATAATCCCGATTGCATTATTCTAGATTGTGATGAAGGACCATTGGGAGAAGTAACTATAAGAGAGATTCTAGAAAGCCCTGAAATAGTTGAAATACCTATTATATTGATTACCAATGATGAACAACTATTTTCAAAATTCTCAAATAAAGTATTTGACAGATTGCCAAGACAATTAAGAAAGGTCATATTACTTAGTGCCATTCGTTATGCTACTAAAAATATACATGCAGAAATTTCTGAACTAGGAGAAGGAATACTCTGTATAGACAATGATACTGAAGTCCTCGATTTTATGAAGCACTGCCTCGAAAGTGAGAACTATAAAGTGGACATAACTACTTCAGAGAAGGAAGCCATAGAAAAACTTCAAAGCGGAAACTTTAGACTTGTCTTATTAGACATTGCAAATCCAAATCTTGATGGAACAGAAATAAGTAAAGCAATAAAAACAAATCCTAAATTAAAGGGCGTAAGTATCTATATTATTACAGCAAAACCAGTAAAAGATTTAACACAAAAAATGTCCGAAATTGGTGCAGATGGTGTTCTCCAAAAACCCTTTATGCAGGAAGAACTCATATCTATGGTAAAAACCTATATGGGAGATAAAAATAACTATTAAGCCTGCATAAAAAGAATAAGTTTTTTTAGAATCAGAACTAATATGTTTCTTCTACTTTCTCTATGTTTTTAATACAAACCAGAATTTTTTGGACAAACTTTAAGATTATACTCCCTTTTTTTATACATACCTGTTTTTTAATTGCTATTTAATTTTTGTTGTATAAAAAGTTATTAAAAAATCTTTACTCTTGTGATATTCAATATTTGATTTTATCTAAAATTCCTTTTTGTATTAGCCATTCGTAGGTTTGACCAACGGCATAAATGGAACCTGCAATGAGTAGTTTTCTCGCGCTTTGTGCTTTCTGCCAGCCCAGTGATAATGCAGAGTAAAAATCACTCTCCACAACATACGGAATACCTGTTAGAGCCACTTGTTCTTTTATCTTTTCCACAGGCATTGCCCGTTTCCCATAAAATTGAGTAATTATAAATTCCTCTGTATGAGAAGTTAATGCCTTAACAATACCTTGAATATCCTTATCATCTGCAACAGACAAAACAATAGTGACTTTATCAATGTTCTCTACCAATCGTTTCATTCCATCAGGATTATGAGCAGAATCTAACAAGACCCATGGCGACTTTGATACCAAATCAAATCGTCCAGGCCAATAAGCGTTAGCCAGTCCTTGTGTAATAGCATCTTCATTAATAGGAATACCTTTTTGGGTTAGCCAGTCTATTACTGCGAGAGCAACGCCAGCATTTTCTCTCTGGTAGGAGGCATCTAATCGGGTTGGCGCATCTTTTATCTCACGAACAGGACTTTGATATGTTATCTTTGTAATCTCTCCTGATTTTAACCACTGAACATGAAAATCTTTATCAATTTGCCATAATGGAGCGTTCATCTTTTTTGCATAATCTTGAAAAACCTTGACCGTTTCTGGATTTGTTTCACCAGTAACAACTGGCACATTTCTTTTTATAATCCCTGCTTTTTCGCGGGCAATTTTTTCAAGTGTATCCCCTAGATACTGTGTATGCTCCAAGCCAATATTTGTGATAGCACAAGCCTCAGGAATAATCACATTGGTTGAATCAAAACGCCCCCCCATTCCAACCTCAATAACTGCCCAATCTACCTTTTGTAAAGCAAACCAGTGAAATGCAATCGCAGTGCAAAATTCAAAAAATGTTGGTAGAATATTCTTTCTTTCAACAAGATTTTTGAAAAATACTATCTCCTCATGTAGTTCTTCTGCAGAAATTGGGATTCCATTAATTTGAAACCGTTCTGCTAAATCAATAAGATGAGGACTTATAAACTTACCTACACAGATACCCTGTTGCCGAAAAATACTATCTATGTAGGCGACTGCACTGCCTTTCCCATTGGTCCCGCCGACATGAACAGAAAAAAATTTTCTCTGTGGATAATCTACATTTTGTAAAATTATATTTATATTATCAAGCCCTAATTTAATCCCATGCCGGACAAGAGTTTTAAGAAAGTTGATGTCACTCTCAGGTAGATTAGCAGAGTATATATCCATATATCTATCGTGATAAATCATAGGTCAACGGAGAAAATATTAAGTAGATAAAAGTTTTTATATTATTTTTAGTCTTTAGGAACAATAATAGGTTCATCATCAGAGAGCGATTCTGAATAATAAAGTATTCTTCCACAATGGCGGCAGGTATGAATCTTTTCACCTGCCATAATTTCATTAACTATCTGCGGGAGTATTTGCATAAAACATCCCGAGCATATTTCATCTTTCAAAGGGACAACTACAGGTCCTGTCTTTTTTCTTTGCTTGACTCGTTGGTAATGTGATAGTAATTCTTTATCTATATCCTTACCCGCTTCTAATTTTTTTTCTTCTAATTCCTTACGCTCCTTAATCACCTCTTGCAATTCTTTATCTATTTGTTCCGCTTGTTCCTTTAATTGTTGAATTTCCGTCTCAATTCTCTTTTTTGCCTCCATAAAAAAGTGATTGGCATCGTCTATCTGAAACATTATTTTTATTTGTTCCTCTTCTTTTATTCCTATTTGTTTTTTTATCTCATCAATTTCTTTTAATAATGCTTGATACTCATCATTCTTCTTTACACTCTGCAATTGAGAATCATATCTTTTTACCTGCTCTTGAAGTTGGGCTATTTCTCTCTCATATTCTCTTTGATTTAACATCAGTTTCTTATAATTCTTTTCACTATCTTCTATTTCTTGTCTTAATTTCTTCTCTTGTATCTTTAGTTTCTCCTTCTGTTTTGGAATCTCCTTTTCCTTCACCAATAACGAGTCTATTTGTAGGTCAATCTGTTGTAGTTCTAATAATCTTTTTATCTGCGTCTTCATAATTCCTTTCCTTTCTAAAATATAAAAAAAAAAGCCACAGCAAAATTTGCTGTGGCTTTTTAGTTCAATGCCGTCCTTGAAAAATTTTTGCACCGGCAGGAAACGAATATCCCCATAGATATTTGTTTCTACTAATTTCAAAAAGTTTACTTTGTAATGGCATTTTTACCAAACTTCCAGGTAAATTGTTAAAAAAGATTCAATTTTCATTCTTCGTCATCATTTACATTATCATTATTATACCCGTTTGAGCCACACCGTTCAATTGCGATAGTTCCTGTTCGAACAAGTTCGATTATGCCAAATGGTTTCATAATTTCGATAAACGCCTCTATCTTACCTATAGCGCCAGTAATCATAACAATCATGGCGTGGCTTCCAACATCAACGACACGGGCACGAAATATATTGGATATTTCAATAACATCAGCACGAACTTTGCGGTCTGCTTTTACCTTCACCATTACCAATTCACGCTCAACGAAAGCGGACTGGGTCAAATCCTGAACTTCAATAACATCTACTAACTTATTCAATTGTGTAATAATCTGGGAGAGAACTTTTTCGTCTCCACGAACCGTAACTGTCATACGCGAAATTTCTGGGTTTTCGGTTTCACCTACACAAAGGCTGTCAATATTATATCCGCGTGCACTGAATAATCCTGAGACGCGTGCAAGAACCCCGAAGTGGTTCTCTACAAGAATACTAATGGTATGAATTTTTTCATTATTAATTGTCATAGTTTTCGTCCCTTCTCTCATTTATATTTTCTTTCTTGTTAAAACGATTCATTGTTATATCCATTCCTTCGAATATCCAACTTTCTACTGCGGAAATCGCATGTTGGACCATCTTATCTACAATCGGCTTTTCCATTTCGTCAAAAGGCATAAGCACATATTTAGCCAATTCCATTTCTTGTTTCGGTTTTCCTATTCCCAGCCGTAATCGGGGAAATTCATCTGTATTACAATGCTCGATTATTGATTGAATACCTTTATGTCCACCTGAACTGCCTTCGGGTCTTAACCGCATAGAACCTAATGGCAATTCTACATCATCAAGCACAATTAAAAAATCTTTAGGCTCAATGTTATAGTAGTCCATAATACTTTTCACAGATTTGCCACTCAAGTTCATAAAGGTAATTGGTTTCATCAGACAAATCTTCTCATTTCCTATTCTTCCATACCCAATCTGGGCATAGAAATCTTTATGCGATATGGAACAATTTATCTTTTCAGCCAATAACTCCACAACCCTATATCCTATGTTATGTCTTGTTTGAGCATATTTTTTACCCGGATTTCCTAATCCTACAATAACCTTCATTTCTTTTTATTCCAAAATGAATCTTTAGTTATTCTATAAAATAAAAAGCACCACTGAACTTCTCTTTACTTAGAAAAGACAGGATGCTTCCGCAACCATGCACCTCGAACAATATATAATAAGAGGATTATTCCTTTTCTTCTGCTGTTTCTTCTGTGGCTTCTTCGGCTTCAGCACCCTCTTCGGGTTTCTCTTCCTCAGCAGCCTTCTTTGCTTCCTCAAGTGTTCGAGGCACATGTATAGATACAACCACACGTTCGGGTTCCGTCAATATCTTTACCCCTTCGGGTGGTGTAATATCAAATACATGCAACGAGTGTCCCAAAACCAGATTTGTTACATCAACCTCTATATGAGAAGGGACTTGAAGAGCAAGGCATTCTATTTCTACTTCTCGAAGTTGATGTTCTAGAACTCCGCCCATCTTCACCCCTTCTGATTGTCCCACAAGAATAACCGGTATAGAAGTTTGAAGTTTCTGGTCTAACCGTATTCTTTGAAAGTCTATATGAATGACCAAATTACTTACAGGATGTCGTTGTATTTCTTTTATGATAGCAGGGAAATCCTTTTGAGTATCCTCACCTATTTGTAACTTCACAATGGGATGTCTCCCCTCCAGATGGGACAACATTTTCTCAAATGTCCGACTGTCTATTTTTAATGAAAGTGCTTGCTCTTTCATTCCATATAATATAGAGGGAATACATCCATCCTTCCTCACTTTTTTCGCATAAGACTTTCCCTCACCCTCTCGAATTTGTGCTTTAATAACAGGTATTTCCATAATTTCCTTTCTCCAAATATTTTATGAATTTTGTATTAACAAACTACTAACAGATTGTTCTTCATGAATATTCTTAATTGCTTTTGCAAGTAATGGTGCCAGAGTTAAAACATTAAATTTTCCACTTTCCTTTGCCTCATTTTTTAATTCAATAGAATTACAAACAAAAATTTCTTCAATAGGAGATTCGTTAATAGACTTTACAGACTGCCCACTTAAAACGGGATGTGTAGCACAGGCACAAACACTTAAAGCCCCACATGCTTTCAATGCGGCTGCTGCTTTTACTAATGTTCCTGCTGTGTCTACCATATCATCAAAAAGAATAGCATGACAACCTTCCACATCACCAATGATATTCATTACCTCAGATTGATTTTCCTTTGGTCTGCGTTTATCTACAATTGCCAGGGGTAACCCTAATCGAGATGCGAATTCCCTTGCACGGGCAACACTACCCATATCCGGAGAAACAACGACATACTCCTCGTTATATTTTCGGTTCGTAAATTCTTCTATAAAAACCACATCGCCCCGTAGATGGTCAAGGGGTATATCAAAAAAACCTTGAATTTGACCGCAATGCAAATCAACTGTTAAAACCCGATTCGCGCCCGCAGCGGTAATCAAATTTGCAACCAATTTTGCTGTTATCGGCACTCTACCTTTATCCTTCCTGTCTTGTCGAGCATAACCGAAGTAAGGAATTACTGCTGTAATACGGTCTGCAGAAGCCCTACGAACAGCATCAATCATAATCAGAAGTTCCATCAGATGGTCATTGACCGGGGGACAAGTACTATTCACTAAAAATACATCTCTACCACGGACATGTTCGCAAATCTGGACATGGACTTCTCCATCGCTAAAACGGTCCACTACCGCATTACCGGGAGAGGCCCCTAAATACTCACAAATACTCTCTGTGAGTTTGCGGGAAGCATTCCCTGAAAAT
>DAOOVZ010000102.1:0-11020 GCA_035370665.1 Candidatus Hydrogenedens sp. | reverse complement strand
GATTTGTGGTATAACGATTTAATGGAGAAGGCTTCTGATGTGTGCGAAGCGGAAAAGATGAATGCTGAAGATTATTTATTTATTCTTTATACCTCTGGTTCCACTGGAAAGCCGAAAGGTGTGGTTCATACTACGGCAGGTTATCTATTACATGTATCTATTTCTCATAAGTATATTTTTGATATTCACGATGATGATATTTATTGGTGCACGGCAGATATTGGCTGGATAACAGGACATAGTTATATCGTTTATGGACCCCTTTGCAATGGTTCTACATCAGTTATGTTTGAAGGTGTTCCCACCTATCCTGATGCTGGTCGGTTTTGGCATATTGTTGATAAATTCAAATGCACAGTAATATACACGGCTCCGACGGCAATTCGAACCTTGATTCAGAAAGGTGATGAATGGCCTGCCAAATATGATCTCAGTTCACTTCGCATTTTAGGCACAGTCGGTGAGCCTATTAACCCTGAAGCATGGATTTGGTATTATGAAAAAATTGGCAAGGGTCGTTGTCCCATTGTAGATACCTGGTGGCAAACAGAGACAGGTGGTATTTTGATTACCCCCTTACCAGGTGCCCATACTCTTAAACCTGGCAGTGCAAGCAGACCATTCTTTGGTGTTGACCCTATAATTTTAAGAGATGATAGCACTGAAGTTGATGCTAATGAAGGTGGCAAACTTTGTATTCGTAGACCATGGCCTGGCATGATGAGAACCACATGGGGTGACCATGACAGATTTATTGATACCTACTTTACAATGTATAAAAACATGTATTTTACAGGTGATGGTGCCAGACGCGACGAGGATGGCGATTACTGGCTAATGGGCCGTATAGACGATGTTGTAAATGTTTCTGGACACCGTATTGGAACCGCAGAAGTAGAAAGTGCTCTGGTTTCCCATCCAAAGGTTGCTGAAGCAGCTGTAGCACCTATGCCACACCCTATCAAAGGACAAGCACTGTATGCTTATGTAACACTGGTAGCAGGCGTTGAAGAAAGTGAAGAATTGAGAAAAGAACTTGTTATGCATGTTCGCAAAGAAATTGGACCCATTGCGGCTCCTGATGTAATTCAATTTGCCCGTGCCCTACCTAAGACTCGTTCAGGTAAAATCATGCGTCGTATACTTCGTAAAATTGCAGAAAACGATATAGCAAATCTGGGCGATACAACAACTCTTGCAGAACCATCAGTAGTCGAAGAACTCATAAATGGCAGGAAAGCCTTGCTTAAGAATTAATATGAAACATTTTAATTAAATGACTTTAAGAGCCGTGAGAGTTTAGTTTACATAACTCTCACGGTTTTTATTAATAATGAGGAGGATTTTTATTATGACTAATGAAAATGTTCAAAATCGCTGGATAGTAGTTATTGGTGCACTTATTGTTCAGGTTAGTTTAGGTGCAGTGTATATCTGGAGCGTATTCCAGACACCCTTAAAAGCAGCATTTCCCACATGGACTGAAACACAGGTCACCTATCCCTCACAAATTGTGCTCGCAGCATTTGCTTTAGCAGTAATAATAGGCGGAAGAATTCAAGACCGATTGGGACCTCGTATTGTAGGTATTGCAGGAGGTATTATTTTAGGAGTTGGACTTATCCTTGCAAAATTTACGGAAAATTTTATCTCATCTCCTAATCTTGCATTGTATTGGCTCATTTTTACCTTTTCTATATTAGGGGGTCTGGGTATTGGTTTTGCCTATGTTTGCCCTATTGCCACCTGTGTGAAATGGTTTCCAGACAAACGCGGATTGATTACAGGTTTAGCCGTTGCAGGATTCGGTGCAGGAGCCTTCTTCTTTGCACCATTAGCCAATGCCTTAATTAAGGGAGGGGCTTATGATATTATGACCCTGAAACTGTTTAATCTACCACAAGTCGGTGTTTTTAATACATTCTTCATACTGGGTGTGATTTTCTTTGTTGCAGTGGTATTAGGTTCTTACTTGTTAAAAAATCCACCTGCAGGTTATAAACCGCCAGGTTGGAATCCACCACAAACTACAAGTGGCGCTGGAAGTCAAGTCAATTATTCAGTAGATTATACACCGACACAAATGCTTGTAACTCCTACATTCTGGCTTTTGTGGATTACATATTTTGCGGGTTGCACTGCAGGATTACAAGTTATTATGAAGGCTTCTCCGATATGGCAGTCTTTCGCCATTTCTGGGATAACAACACGGCCTATCCCTGAGGATATGTTTAGCCATTTCCTTTCACAAGCAACCATGGTAGTCTCTATTATCGCAATATTCAATACACTGGGTAGAATTCTCTGGGGTAAAGTTTCGGATAATATTGGTAGAAAGGCTACATTAGTTATCATGCTTATCCTCTGTGGGATTACCATGCTATTTCTAAATAATATGCGGACATATTCATTATACATTATTGGTACAGGGATTGTAGGAATGTGTTTTGGTGGCTATCTTGCCCTCTATCCAGCAGTGGTAACAGACTATTATGGCACAAAACATACTGGCGTTAATTACGGCTTAATGTTTACAGCGTATGGTGCAGGCGGACTTGTCGGTCCCTATCTTGCAGCAAAACTTATGAGTATCTCTGAAAAAGTCCAATACATCATTACCGAAAAAGGAACACAAATTACTAAGGAATTTGCTCTGGGTAGTTATAACACAGCCTTTATTCTTTGCGGAATTGCTTGTATAATTGCAGGTGTTATAATCCTGCTTGTTCAGCCACCTAAAACAGCAAAGAATAGTAAATAATCTTTCCCATATTAACTTATTGTTTTTTATAAAGACAGTTCAAAGTTTATATATGTATCAAAAGTATACTAATGGGGAGTGTTTCAACTAGGAGATAAGGCTTTATTCTCCGCGGTAGTGGAAATGTTCATTTTCTTTTTAATTTCATCCTCTAAAATAATAAACACTGCAATAGAGAAACTCAAATATACCTGTCCAATGGGGTAAGAAAGACGCGGAAAAGTAAGAGACATTACAATAATTTGAGATACTAATGCACACCAATAACCGACCCAGTAACCTTTATCGGCTCCATCATAACGAATATTTACTAGATAACCACTTACAGCCAAAATACCTAACAACGAAATAGCAATAATGCTAAATCCAACAATACCGCCTTTGAATAGCCAGTATACCCAGAGATTGTGCAAGGTCTGATAAGTAGCCATAGCATATAAATCCTTCCAGAAATTAGAAGCCAATCCTAATCCTTCAAATTGACTACCCATACCTGTACCAAAAATAGGAGATTTCATAAAATTATCAAGTGCACCTGTAATTTCTACCAATCTAGCCTGCAGCGAAATACCCAATTGCGAATTTGTCCAGGATAAGATTCCTACATGAAAAAGAAATATTAGAGTGAATAGTGACACTACAACACAAAGAATAAAACCAATAATAGCCAATGGACGTAGTTTTGATGGCAGATAAAGAATGACAACTAATAAACTCCCAAAAAAAACAGTTACTATTGCCGTTTTCATCATTAAAATAAAAAGTGGGATAATAAAAAATAGAACCATTAGCAGTGCAAGCAGTTTCTTTTTATAGTCCTTATAATAAAAAAATAGACTTAAAAACACAATAAACCATATTTCAAAAAACATGTGACCATTAAATCGGACTTCTTGCAAACGAAATGGTCCAACGATAGAAGGAATAAATTCTCCTAAAAAATTTTGAACTCTTAATACCTTTCCTGTAACAAACAAATACAGGAACAAAGCACAAGTAGCCAATGCTATTGTTATCGTAATAATAAGCAAAATATCCATTGTTTTCCTCAGCGAAGCGAGGGATTCCCATGCGAAAGGGAATATCAGTGCAGAAATAAAGAAGACAGGGAATCGAGTTTCTGCTACAACGCGATGCCAATCATAACCAGAAAGGAAACCAATTGTTGCAATATATATGAAGAATAGAAGATACAGTAAGATAAAATAAAGGAAAACACTCTTACGCCAATATACCCGACCAAAAATAAGGTTAACAAAAAAATTCCCCACAAACAAAAGCAACATAACTTCACGAGGATGGACTACTAATCCTGCAACTGGAAATACAACTGGTGAGATATAGTAATGATTAAGTAGTGTAAAGATAAAGAACAAAGAAGCAGAGTAGTTCAATGGTAATAAAAGGTATAATCCTGCAAAAGTAAATGCTACTCCAAAAACCACAACATATAAAAATGGGAGTTTTATAATGAAGAAAAGAGTAATTAAAGCGAATCCATAAAGAAGGGTAAAGACGAAAGCTAATAAGGGAATAGGAATAGATTTTTTAGACAATAAAGTTCTATTATTCAGAAGTTCTGTCTGCAAAATGTTATCTCCGTTTTTAGTAATACACTATAACAAAGCATGACTCGATTTCTAATTTTGAACTGTCAGCTTGCTAAACCTTTTTCGTGCTCTTCAGCCAGTTGCTCAATAAATTCTGGTTCCAATTTAGGAAATAACACTCTTGGTTCATTTAGAGAAAATCCTACTGGCAACAATTCACCAATATCTTCCCAGATATCATCGCCACCTTCTGGACCTTGCTGTTTAATTTCCTGATTTATTATTGAACACAGATTCGCACTACCGTCAGGGATAAACGGGTTCATTAGAATAGCCAGTGCTTTTACAACTTGTGCACATATATAAAGCGTGGTGCCTGTTCTTTCTATATCAGTTTTTCGAGTCGTCCATGGTTGTTTAGAATCAAAGTAAACATTTGCTTTACGGGCTAAATCTACCCAATGTTCCTGTGCCAAACGAAAACGAAATGCTTCAATACTTTCAGCCACGGATTCTTTTATAGAGGCAATGGCTTCAAGCATTGCATTATCTATCTCATCCATTGAACCGGGTTGAGGAATTTTACCATCAAAATTTTTCATAACCATTGTTAGGGTACGATGTATAAAATTTCCAACAATATCGCAAAGTTCACCATTGTAATGATTACGAAATTCGTCCCAATCAAAGTCGGAATCTTTGTTTTCAGGCATAATAGAACAGATATAATACCTTATAGGATTTGTTCCTAATTTATCAATTGCCCAACTAACACGAATCATATTCCCCTTGGATTTAGAACCTTTTTCGGATTTACCTGTTCGCCGATTGAAAATATTCAGATACTCATTTCCAACCACATTATCCGCCAGAATAAAGTTATCCTGTCCCATAAGCATTGCAGGGAAGATAACTGCATGGAACGGAATATTGTCTTTTCCTATAAAATGGATTAGTCGTGTATCGTCATTTTCCCACCAATCTTCCCATGCGTTTGGGTCATTATATTTATCAATTCCCCATTGGCGAGTGTTGGAAACATAACCTATGGGAGCGTCGAACCACACATAAATTCGTTTGTTCTTTGCTTCAGGATGGTCTAATGGAATTGGCACACCCCAATCGGTGTCACGAGTAATGCAACGAGGACGCAAATCGTTTATCCAACTCAACGCAATCCCTCGAACATTGCTTCGCCATTCAGGATGTGTTTCTATCCACTGTAGCAGTTGTTCTTTGAATTGGGGCAAATCGAGAAACCAATGAAGTGAAGTTTTCAAGATAGGGGTTGAAGTGTCACCGGGTATATTTGTTCGTGGATTTACTAATTCTTTAGCGGTATATTGTGCTCCACATTTTTCACATTCGTCACCGTTAGCGTCTTCATAACCGCAACGGGGACACTGTCCTTTAACATACCTGTCTGGTAGGAAACGATTCGTTTTTGTGGAATACCACAATTCCATTTCATGTTCAAAAATAAATTTTTTATTATATAGGTTTTTGAAAAAGGATTGCGTTGTGTCAGTATGTAAGTCCCAGGAAGTCCTCCCATAAATATCATAAGATATACCTAATCGTTGAAATGCTTCTGCGTTTGCGTTATGGTAGCGGTCAATTACTTCCTTAGGGGTTATTCCTTCTTTAAGGGCTGTAAGTGTAATAGGCACACCATATTCATCTGAACCACCAACATATAAAACTTTTCGTCCCCGCAATCGTTGATAACGAACATAAATATCCGCGGGTAGATATGCGCCTGCAATGTGTCCTAAATGGATATGCCCATTTGCATAAGGAAGTGCACTTGTTACTAAAATTTTTTTATGAGCCATTTATTATAATCCTCGCAATACTCTATTATTTTATAAATTCTCACTTATGTCATAAAAAGTCTATAAAATAAAAGTTATGTTATTTATCTAGTAATGTTATCAATAAGTGAGGTAAGGTAATGGAAACTCTTTTTAGCACTATCTAACGCATTATTTTCAAAATCAGTATCCTGTTCAATAATCCAATCTCTCACATTTACTTTAAGAATCTGAGACAATAACTTTTGCCAATCTATTAGACCATTATTTCCCAATTCTGTAAATTTAAGTGGTTCAATTGAGGAAATATCTTTTAAGTGGAACAGAGAAATCCTATCACTATACTTCTGAATAATATGCCAGGGGTCAATCTTTGTTGCGACATAAGCCCAACCTATATCTATTTCGAGTGTAACATTTTGAGTAAATGTGACAAGTTTGTCCAGTGGATAGCCTTGTTCCGTCAAGATAAACTCGTGTGCATGGTTATGATAGGCAAGGTAAAGTCCTTGTTCCTTTGCTTGAATTCCCAACTGCTCTAACTCGTTCAGTACCGGGTTTAATAAAGAATTATCCTGCCATATTTGAGGGTCAATCCATGGAACAACAATTTTGGTAATTCCTGCGTCTTTGGCTTGATTGAAAAAAGATTGAGGGGTCTGTCTGAGTTTTAGAAAATCAATATGAATGCTTACAGGGATAAGATTGTATTGCTTTATTTTTAATAAAAATTCCGAAATAGTCATTGCACCCGTATCAGCAATTTCTACATATCGGTAGCCAATTTCACTAAGTTGATGAATTGTATTGTCCGGTTCTTTTGATAATTCATCTCGAACTGTATAAAGTTGAATACCTATATTCGGAAAATCAGAACCGTTTTGTAACATAATTTTTGCTTTATGCTGAAAGATGTTGTTTCAGGAAAGTATAACTTTCTGTAATTTCTTCAAACAGGTCTCGCTGGAATGAGTCTTGTTCATACATAAACCATTCTACTTGAGCCGTTTTAGCCGATTGGAAGATTTCATCCCAGTTTAATTCGCCTTTACCAAGTGGGACAAAAATGTGTTTTTTCCCAACAAGTTTCTTCTCAATCTTTGTATCTTTCACATGAATAACAGGACAGCGCTTTGGATATTTTTTTAACCAATCAGCAGGATTCGAACCGGCGATATATATCCATCCCAGGTCAAATTCAGCATATAAATTATCAGGGCAGGTAGATTGGAGGAGCATATCTAATTTAGATGCAGATTGATTAGGATAGGGCTGCAATTCCCAATCGTGGTTGTGGTAAGACAATCTCAGTCCTTCCATACGAAGGCGTGCTCCTAGTGCATCGAGTCTGGCACAGCCTTTAAGCCATGCCTCAGCATTGGAACGGCAATCTGACATCATTCCGCCAGGGGCTACATCTGTAACGCCAACTGTTTTCCAAAATTGAACTTGCGTATCAAAATTCTTTTCAAAAGGTTCTATGTTTATGTGTGCAGATATTGCTTTTAATCCTGCATTATCTAATGCGGTGCGAATTTCATTTGCGGGCAAGTCAGGCATCCCACTCCACTGAATATATTCATATCCAATTTCACGAACCTTCTTTAGTGTATCTTGTAGGTTTTTTTTGGCGGGTTCTCGAACGCTATATAATTGTAATCCAAAGGGCATATTATTTCCCCTCTTTATTTTTCTCTTTTTTCGGTTTCTTCTCTTCTTTTTCTTCGACTAGGTCAATAATTTCTATCCGTGCCAGAGGTGAGCCATCTCCTAACCTATGGTCGAGGTGTAAGATACGCGTATATCCGCCAGCTCGATTGGCACAGGCAGGTGCAATCTCTTTAAACAAACGGAGCACAACATCCTTATCCCTAAGTCGAGCAAAAGCCAGCCGTCTATGATGCACCGTATCTTCTTTTGCAAGTGTAATTAATGGTTCTGCAAACATTCTCAATTCTTTTGCCTTCATCAAGCCAGTTTCAATAGCATCATATCGGAATAAAGCACACATCAAACTACGCATGAGTGCTTCTCTATTGGAAGTATTTCTACCTAATCTGCGTCCTGATTTACGATGTCTCATAATTTAAACTCCTCTTCGCAAAATATTCTTTTTTACTAATTTTCTTGCTGTTCTTCTTCTATCATCTTTTCTGTTAACAAATCTTCTACTTCGCTAACCTGCCCTTGAACACCTGGCTCATGAAATTCAATAGGAATCCGTCTGTGTCGTGATTTAGATGTCTGCTCTTTCTCCATTCCTAGCGTTAATCCCATTTTTTCTAATATTTCTTTAACCTTCGCGATAGTAGTAGTACCGAGGTTGGGTAAATTGGAAAGGGATTCTTCTGTATATGCAACCAGATCTCCCAATGTCTGGATATTTGCACGATGGAAACAATTCAGTGCCCTCTGTGGAAATTCTACCTGTTCTACTGGTTTCATAAACAAAGATTTTATGACCTGCTCTTCGTCCTCCTCTTTGCCTTCTTCTTCTGTTTTTATTTCTAACTTTTCCTGCTTTACGAAAATGCGGAGATGTTCAATTAGTAGAGAAGAGGCTTCTTCCAGAGCAAGTTCCGGAGTAATAGAACCATTTGTCCATATTTCAAGAATAAGGCGGTCATAGTCTGTTTTTTGTCCTACACGCGCATCTTCTACCTGAAAGTTAACCTTTGTTACCGGTGAAAAATTTACATCCAGATAAATAGTCCCGCGTTCTGCATGTCCTAATTCTAATTCTTCTGCTGGGACATATCCTCTACCTCGAGAAACTTTTATTTCCATTTTTAATTTGGAATCAGGACGAACTGGAATTGCTATCACATGTTCTGGATTAAGTGCATCTACTGGTTGTCCTTCAAATAAATCTTTTGCATAAATGGTATCTGACCCCCCTTTATATTCATAGGGGAATATGAGAGAATCACCTTGTTTTAATGAAATTTGACACCGTTTTAGGTTTAACACGAGGTCTGTTACATCTTCTTTAAAACCAGGGATTGCTGAAAACTCATGATATATCCCTTCAATATTTATAGCGGTAATTGCACTCCCTTCCAGGGAAGCGAGTAGAACCCGTCGCAATGAATTTCCTACGGTGATACCGTATCCTCGTTCGAACGGTTCTACAATAATCCGCGCATAACGGTCATTAGAGGTTGGGTCAAATTGGACAACATCTGGGATAATAAAATCATTCGCTACCATTTGGTTATACCCTTTGAAGTTATGGTTATGCGTATTTTTAAAACTTTACAAATTTATAAATTATGTATATAAAAACTATACTCTTCTTCTTTTACGGGGACGACAACCATTGTGAGGAATGGGAGTCGTATCTTTAATTAAGTTTACATTCAATCCTGCGGCTTGAATAGCACGAATTGCAGATTCACGACCTGCACCGGGACCACTGACAAATACACTTACTTCTCGTAAGCCCATTTCTATTGCCCGTTTGGCTGCTTGTTCTGCGGCTAACTGTGCTGCATAAGCCGTGCTTTTTCGAGAGCCAACAAAACCAACCTGACCTGCACTAGACCAAGAGATTACATTCCCTTGAGGGTCAGTCACTGATACAATTGTATTGTTGAAAGTTGCCTGAATGTAGGCATGACCGGAGGAAACGCTTAATGCAGTTTTCTTTTTCTTTATTCTTGGCTTACCTTTTTCTTTTTGCACTGATTTTTCTCCTTTGAACCATATTATTCTTCAGAATTTTATATTATAACCTTGTATTTATTTTCTTTTTATAGAAATTCTACGGGGACCCTTTCGTGTTCTTGCATTGGTATGGGTGCGTTGTCCACGCACAGGTAGTCCTTTCTTATGTCGTAAACCGCGATAACATCCAATATCCATTAGTCGTTTTATATTTGCAGTGACTTCACGGCGAAGGTCACCTTCAACCTTATAATGATTCTGGATAAAAGATGAAATGACATTTGCTTGTTCATCGGTCAAATCACGGACACGAATATCCAGATTGATATTAGTTGCTGCAAGTATTTCGCGTGCACGAGCAGGACCCACTCCGTAAATATACTCTAATGCCACAACAATCCTTTTATCCTTAGGTAAATCTACACCTACAATGCGAGCCATATCTAACTCTCCTTATTTATCCCTGTTTTTGTTTGTGCTTCGGGTTCTCACAAATAACACGGACTTGACCGTGTCTACGAATAATTTTACATTTCTCACAAATCTTTTTTACTGAACTTCTTACCTTCATATTACTCCACTTTCTTTTTATTCATTTCCTGAACCTGATTGTTTGAAACGATATGTAATTCTGCCGCGTGTAAGGTCGTAAGGGGACATTTCCACTTTAACCTTATCACCGGGTAATATTCGAATAAAGTTCATACGCATCTTTCCAGAAATATGAGCAAGTATTGTATGTCCATTCTTTAATTGCACTCTAAACATGCAATTGGGCAATGGTTCTACAACAACACCCTCAATTTCTATTGGTTTTTCTTTCATATATTTATTATTGAATCTCTCTAATTATTTCGTTGTCCCCATATAAGTCGTTCGTTATAAGAAAGTATTTCTCCTTTATCTTCACGAACAACAATGCTATGTTCAAAATGGGCACTTGGTAAACCATCTCGGGTTACTGCTGTCCAGCCATCGTCCAGAATACGTACTGCTGGAGTCCCCATATTTACCATGGGTTCAATGGCAAGGACCATTCCTTTTCTTAATCTTATACCTGGTCTTCCTGTATCGAAATTTGGGATTTGCAATGGTTCGTGCATCTCCGTTCCAATGCCATGACCTACAAAATCACGGACTACTGAAAAGCCTTCTTTCTTACAGGTTTCTTCAACAATTTTTCCTATCTCGTTAATTACATTTCCTTCTTTTGCCACTGTAATTGCTCT
>DAOOVZ010000101.1:0-11058 GCA_035370665.1 Candidatus Hydrogenedens sp. | reverse complement strand
TTAGGCAATTCACAAGAAGAAGACTGAGATTCTGACTTCGTTTCAGTCTGGGAACCACCCTTGACAATCTCCACAAGATACCCATTTCCTTCTGGTCGTATTTCTAATATTTTATGTCCCATCCTCGAACACCACGCAGGCACATCACAGGTAAAACCAACATCGGTCGCATACACTTCCAGCAAATCGCCAGGCTGAATCTTTTCCATTACTTGCTTGACTTTGAGTATAGGACCAGGGCACTGCATACCTGAAACATCTAAACGGTGACGATTAGGATTAACAGCAGAATCCTTTGACAATGCAGCCGTTAGCGTTCCAACATTTTCCGAAGGTGGAGTGGTAATGACCATATGTTTTTTATGAAACCAACTCCATGTTTTAAATCCACCATTTAAATTTCGAACATTAAATCCCTGCTGTTTCAAAAAACGATATGCAATGTAACCACGCAAACCAACAGCACAATAGGTTACAATAAGTTTGTCATGCGGTATTTCTTGAACGCGATTTCGTAATTGGTCTAAAGGAATAATCGTTGAACCAGGGATAGCACCTGATTCTGCCTCTTCTGGCTCACGCACATCTAATATAAAAGCATCTTTGGGAATGTCCTCTGGCTCTATCACTTCAACATCACCACGCAGGATATTTGAAGCAACATAGCCGACCATATTAATCCCATGTTTAGCACCACCCCATTGTGGAGAGTAAGCAAGTTCTTCATCTTCTAAATCGTAAACTGTATGCTTATGACGAATTGCCATTGCCAGGGTGTTAATCATACTCTCAACGCCATCTGAACCTACTACCTGTGCACCTAAAATTCTACCTTCATTGTTGAACAAGACCTTCACGCTTACAGGTTGTGCACCGGGATAGTAGCGAGGATGTTGCATGGGATGAACATAAGCCTTACGATAAGGAATGTTCATCGCCTTTGCCTGACTTTCCATAATACCTGTCTGCGCTACGACAACATTGAATACCTTCACAATTCCTGTCCCTTGAACACCGCCAAATGATGTATTCCTTCCACAAATGTGGTCTGCGGCTACACGCCCCTGACGATTGGCAGGTCCAGCCAATGCAACTGCTGTTCGCCCACCGGTAACTACATCGTAAACTTCAACCACATCCCCAACTGCATAAATATGTAGGTCGCTGGTCTGCATGAACTCGTTTACTCGAATATGCCCTGAGTTAGATATTTCTAATCCTGCCTCCTTTGCCAGACCACTATTGGGACGAACACCTGCACATAAACAAACAAAATCACTATTTACTATCTTGCCACTTTTTAAAATAACCTTTCCACCTTCAATCTTCTGGGCTGTCTCCTGCAAGTAAACATTTACCTTGTTCAGCGAAAGTTCCTGTAAAACAGGAATTGTCATCTCCCCGTCCATACGCGGCATTACATGGTCTTGCATCTCCACGAGAGATACTTCCAGTCCACGATGTTTCAAGTTTTCTGCCAACTCTAAACCTATAAATCCAGCACCAATCACGCATGCATGCTTACTGTTTGGCAATTCCTCGATAATTTTATCCATATCGCTTAAATGATTTAATACAAACACCTTTGAACTATCTACTCCCGGAATCGGGGGAATAATAGGGACTGAACCCGTAGCAAGGACAAGAACATCATAAGCAAAAGTTAATGTTGAATCATTTGCTAAATTCTTAACAGTTACCTCTTTCTTATCACGATTAATTGCCACTACCTCATGATGAGTGCGAATATCGAGCCCATACCTCGCTTGTAGTCCTTGTCTTGTTTGCACAAGCAGCGATGAACGGTCAGGGATAATTCCTCCAATATGATATGGCATGCCACAATTAGCATAAGAAACATCGCTTCCCTTTTCAAATACAGTTACTTCTAAATTGTCGTTTAACCTTTTCAATCGGGTAGCACAACTCATGCCCCCTGCTACCCCACCTACTATAATAACTCGTTTCTGTGTCATTTTATATTTCCTTCTATGATTAGTTATTGTTATTAGCTATTAGAACAAATTTTTGAGAACAGTTTGATTATATTTTCCTTAAATTCCTTTGCCTTTTTTGTCTCCTGCCCAAAAGAGGCAAGACATTCGTCTAAATGGTTTTGTAAAATGACTTGCCCTAACGATTGAAGAGCCCCTCGAACTGCTGCCACCTGCTTTAATACATCGTAACAGGGACGCTCCTTTTCTAACATCTGCCGAAGTCCACGCACCTGACCTTCAATACGATTGAGTCGCTTAACGATGTTAATGTTCTTCTCATCTTTTTTCATTATGATTGTTCCTTATTTAAATATAATAAATACATATACAGTGTATTAGTATATAATATATAACCTATATTTATCAAATCATATTTCCATATATCTTTATAATATGCAATTATATATGCAGAAAGGGAGGGTAAATAAATACCTGGACAATCTAAATATGGGAGAGGAAATAAAATATATCATTTGTTGGGAATGTAATGTCATATATCACAAAAAATCAATAGCCCTTCCTAAAATTGTTTGGTTGATATTAGATGTAGACCAATCAAATTTATTATTAGATAAATTGCGTATTATTTAAAATTGTTTTGAATTAGGTGGGAATAGATTGTTTATAATATAACTGTTAGACATTAAACTATCAGTTATTCAAAAGAGGAAATATTTATGATAAAAGCACGCGCAGGAAAAACAAATATTTTAGTTGCAAAAGGTGCTCATTTGATACTATGGTTATTAGGTTGGAAATTACAAGGGCCTTCACCTCCATATCCAAAATATGTTGCTATTTTTGCTCCTCATACATCTAACTGGGATGGAGTCATTGGGATTCTATGCAGTTTTGGTTTAAGAATACGAGGAAATTGGTTGGGAAAAGATACTTTATTCAAAGGTGTTTTTGGCTGGTTTTTGAAGAAGATTGGCGGAATCCCAGTAGACCGTTCAACACCCCATCGTTTTGTTGAACAAGCAGTAGAACTTTTTAACGATAATGCAAATGCAGTTCTTGCCGTTGTGCCAGAAGGAACAAGAAAATATTCTGACCATTGGAAAAGTGGTTTTTATCATATCGCCTACCAGGCAAAGGTGCCTATTGTTTTGGCGTTTTGGGATTATAAAACAAAACGAGTAGGAAACTCTGGTGTAGCAGTTATGCCCACAGGGGATGTAGAAGAAGATTTGAAGATTATTCGCGAAACTTATGATAAATTCCTACCTAAATATCCTGAAAATCGAAGTCCTGTCCAGTTTAGAGAAACTTCAAAATTGAAATAACCACTTTTATATATAAATCTATACCGTGTTCTGTGTAAGAAACCTATCATAACATTGATATTTCATGCTATTGTAGGTGGATGTTTAAATAGTTTTTAGAATAGTAGGGTTTTATGGCAATACGCCACTATAAAACGATACCTCTGCAAACAGACAATATCTCCATAGCACCGTCTATT
The DNA here is from genome assembly GCA_035370665.1 of Candidatus Hydrogenedens sp. GTDB lineage: Bacteria > Hydrogenedentota > Hydrogenedentia > Hydrogenedentales > Hydrogenedentaceae > Hydrogenedens. The sequence continues at coordinate 7,596 of DAOOVZ010000101.1, read as the reverse complement.
GGGGGCGTATGGTGATACACCCCTACAAAATGCAATTGTTTTGAATATACCATTTGCAGGAATGATGAATCCAACAACATGTCGCCATGCAAAACGCAAAGTCTATCAGGGAAAATAAACAACATCTATTTTATATTCTTACTGTCGCATACCCATTCCTGTCTGTGTCTTTAAAAGTTTCAGATTGTCTACATTAGATAGTTTTTGTGTCTATCTAAAAGTCTTGAATGTATGGGTGTATTGCATACACCTCAAAAACGATACATCCATAGTGTATGCGCCCAAAAACACGATGCCTCCACAAGCAAACAATGTTTATATAGCACCGTCTATGGGGGCATAATGCGATACGCTTCAAAAACGATACCTCCGCCTCTGTAGCACTGTCTATGGGGTCGTATCGCAATACGCCCCTACGAAATGCAATGAATGGCTAATGCTACCTTTTGCAGTTTTAAAATTCCCCTATCGGAGAGGGGTGTCCCGTCAGGGACGGGGTGTTCTCTTATCTTAGAGATATACAGAGACTACCCCGTCAGGTTACGCCTGCCACCCTTTCGCGGAAGGGGAATTTTTGTTATGCCTACGCCTGCCACCCCTTCACAAAGGGGGGATTTTTATTCTCTATTTCCATAATAACCAATAGAAGAAAGGCTATATCAAGAATCAGGATTAATCAAAGAATTATACCGCCAAGTCGCCAGACTTGCCAGACAGGCATTTACACATATAACGAAAAAGCCTTTGAACAACGGTTTATAATGTTGATTGTTGATGAATTGACTACCATGGCACTAAGAAGATGCAAAGTCCGCAAAGAATAAAACACAATACTTTGAAGTTGTCTTAATCAATCAAACACAATATTCTGCAATTGTCTCATGCAATTAATCAATTAAAGCCCTTTTAAAAAATGTAGAGCGAATCCAGCCCCAATTCAAAATTAGATGTATCAACACTGTGATAATTAGCACAATCCCTCCAAATTCATGTAATAACTCAAACAATCCCCTCGAAATAAAATCATTGAACAAACCTGACAACGCTTGATTTACAAACAACAGCAGAAGAACAATATTTGTGATTTTTAACATTTTGCTTTTTTTCATCTTTCTATCCTTTCCTTCTATTTGCTTTTATAACATAAATTTTACTACACTTAATCTTATTGATTGATACTTATTATAACAGTTCCTACAACCTACCGTCCCCTGACACCCCTACCAAAGAAAGACATTGTATTGTCTATCACAAAGTCTTAAAAGTTTCTCTAATGTTTTAGAGGTTAAGAATGATAGTATTTCTGAAATATTAGCAATATTTATGTAAATACATATTTTATTAATACTTTATTCTATTAGAATATATAAAAACTAAGTATTACTATATTTACTTAATATTCTAACTTGATATAGATAATTAATTGCAATATAATTATAAGAGTAATGTAAACGATTACTTCATAATGTTGTGAAGTAATTTAGGAAATTTAATCAAACAACAAGATAAGGAATTATGCTATGAAGAAAAAAGGATTTACGCTCATTGAGCTTCTTGTTGTTATTGCCATCATTGGCATTCTTGCGGCAATATTATTGCCTGCACTTGCTCGTGCTCGTGAAGCAGCGAGACGCTCCAGTTGTCAGAACAACCTCAAACAATGGGGACTTGTATTTAAGATGTATTCTAATGAGTCAAAGGGTGAAAGATTCCCTCCCCTTCAATGCGGGGGTTATAATGATATTAATGGAGAATTTCGCGGAGTTCTTGATGTTGGACCCAATGTATTCTGTCTGTATCCTGAATACCTTACTGACCCTATGATAATTTTCTGTCCATCAGATGCAGAATTAGCAGATGAAATTGAGAAGGCTCATTTTGAAGAGGAAGATTTTCCTGGTCGTGGTGATGAATGGTGTGTCGGTTATGCACATAGGCACGGTGGAAGATGTGCTCGTGTAATTGATGAAAGTTATGCTTACTTGGGCTGGATTCTTGATTTAGATGAATGCACGGACCCTGTCGCTCCGATGAGTAATTATCCTATACTCTCAGTGCTTTCAACTTTGTTAGATTTTGAGGTTGATATGAGCACAGAAATCCCTTGTCAACTTGCAGAGGTAATGAATTACTTATTAGGTGAGATAGGTGGCATCCTTACCGGAGTAGAACCTCCTCCTGGTATATATCCGGCAGTTGACAAGGATATTTCTGTTAATCCAGGTTATGGGAATGGAGGCAGCACTACCGTATATCGTCTCCGTGAAGGAATTGAAAGATTCTTGATAACAGATATAAATAATCCGGGTGCGTCAGCAAAGGCTCAAAGCAGTGTTTGGATTATGTTTGACCAGTTATCAACTGTCCCATCTGCCTATAATCATATACCCGGCGGTGCAAATATCCTATTCATGGATGGTCATGTGCAATTCCAGCGATATGGCGAATGTGAACCTGCCCCTACAAATAAACCAACCGCAATTTTTGTAGGTATTCTAACATCTTCTTAATATCTTCAATGCAAATGTTGACAGTATCGGCATTTCTTATGCGAATGCCGATACTGTTTTTTCATTAATAGAGATATACTAAGTGAGGGGTATAATTATGTTAAAACGAGTATAATAATTTTTTATAATATAGAATGATTTTTGTTAAAAGGAAATTAAATTAAAGGAAAATGAAATCATGAATTTTGCCCTGTTCCGAAATAAAAATATAATGTTTACTTTTTTCTTTCTATCGGTTATGTTTGCAGGAATTCTACTTTCAGGGCATACAATCAATGCGGAAACTATTCTGGTAGAAGCCGAAAGTTTTGAGAATTATGGTGGCTGGGAATTGGACACACAGTTCATTGAAATCATGGGTTCACCATATCTGTTAGCACATGGTTTGGGTAGACCTGTCGAAGATGCAACAACTGCGGTTCATTTTTCTGAGGATGGTGTATATTCCGTTTTTGTCAGGACTAAAGATTGGGTAGCACGATGGGGTGCAGAAGGCTCACCTGGCAAATTTCAACTTATCATTGATGGAAAGCCATTACCCGAGTTATTTGGGACAACAAGTGCGGATTGGTTCTGGCAAAAAGGTAGTCAGATAGAAATAACAGGCAAGAAGGCAATGGTATCCCTACATGATTTAACTGGCTTTGACGGTCGCTGCGATTCAATTATATTTACTAATGACACAAACTATACCCCTTTAAACGATTCAACACCCAACGCTGACTGGCGGCTCGAACTTGCAGGGAAAGGATTACAACCAGCAGACGCAGGACATTATGACCTTGTAGTTATTGGCGGTGGTTATGCAGGAATGTGTTCTGCAATTTCAGCAGCAAGGATGGGCTGCACGGTCGCACTGATTCAAGATAGACCTGTTTTGGGTGGAAATGGCAGTTCGGAAATTCGTGTCTGGCCTAAGGGGAAAACAAAATTGGGATTATTTTCACATTTAGGCGAAATTGTTGAAGAACTTATTGATAAACCCCAACAGTCTCCGGGTAAAAAAGAAGAGTTTAACGATGCAAAGCGTGAAACAATTGTAAAAGCAGAGAAAAATATCTCATTATTTTTGAATCACCATGCTTATAAAGTTGAGACACAAAGTAATATAATTACTGCTGTTGTAGCGTTTAATACTCGAACAGGTGAAAGAAAACGATTTGCTGCGGATTATTTTGCTGATTGCACGGGACATGCCTACATCGGAGTTCTTGCTGGTGCTGATTATACAGTTCAGGAGAATGACCATTTAGGTTCGAGTAATATGTGGCGTTGGTATAATGCTGATGGACCGCGTCCATTTCCAGAAACTCCATGGGCTTTGCCTCTAGAAATCAATGATTTCCCTTATCCTTCTAAATATATTGGAGAATGGTTCTGGGAAAGTGGCTTCAATAGACATCCAATACAAGATTTGGAATATACCCGTGATTGGAATCTTCGTGCTGTGTTTGGGGCATTTAACGCAATGAAAAATGGCGAGGGCAAGGATAAACATATAAACGCAGAACTTGAATGGGTTGCGTACATTGTGGGTCCGCGCGAATCACGACAATTGTTAGGTGATATTATCCTGACTAAGAATGATATATTGGAGAAGAAAATCTATCCCGATGCCTGTGTTGCTGCAACCTGGGACATTGACCTTCATTATCCTGATGAAAAATATATTCGCCCTTATATAAGTGAGCCGTTTATTGCCAAATCTGTTTGCGACCGTCTGGAAGATAAAATCAATGGCTATCCAATCCCTTACCGCTGTTTGTATTCACGCAACATTGAAAATCTGTTCATGGCAGGCAGGTGTATAAGCGTTACACACGAGGCACTCGGCTCAGTGCGTGTAATGAATACAGGCGGTATGATGGGAGAGGTTCTTGGGAAAGCCGTATCATTATGCGTAAAATACAAACAAACACCACGCAATATCTATGAATCGCATTTTGAAGAACTGAAAGAGTTGATGAATCTACCCGGTTTAGCACGAAGAGAAACTGTAAATTCAGAAATTAAAATACCTTCTTCTATTGCTAAGGAACAATCCACATCAAAATAATATATTTTTCAGTTTTCAGAATAATAATAAAATGATAGACCAGTCTTATTCAATAGAATATGGTTTGCCATTTTCTTGAATAGATTTACGGGCTAATTCATTGATAAGTTCGTTATAGTATGAATTATTCGGTGTAGCAATGATTCCAAGTTCATCTATATTTTTAATCTCTTCTAACCGCTTTCCCCTGTCTTCAATCCTGTCAATTTTCAGGACACAGTTTAGCAATTCCTCAATAGAAGTATACCCATATCCAACAGGTCTAAAACCCGGACCATTCCACGGAACTAATTGGAAATAATCTGTATTTATGGTATAAAACTTTTTTCTGGGTTGTGATAATTTTTCATTTATACAATAAGAAACGCCGCGGAACTGGTCGTCATGCCGAAGGGTTGCTGTGCAATCAGGATTTTCAAAATACATTTCTAAACCTTGCTGATTGCTTCCTCCGCCCATGTCAGGATAGCCCAGACCATTTATAACGGACAAAATCCCTCCATTTTCGTAAGTTACTCTGCCATGCGACCATAGATACCCGACCTTACCATTAGGGAATGGCTTCTTTATACCCACCACAGATACAGCCGTAGGTTTTAATCCTGTAATGAAACTTACAAGGTCTACATAATGACAGCCCACATAGGTAAAAGGGTCAGTTGTATCGCAGGTAAACCAGTTCTGGAAGTTGCTATGCCGATAATAATACGGTTCAATCATCTTTGCCTCGCCTATAACAAACTCGCCATATAACCCTTTGCGATAGTTTTTCCTCGCTAATAGTGCACGGATATCGAACCGCTTGTGATATTCTACGCCAACAAAAAGTTGTTTCTGCTTTGATAATTTTTCGACCTCAATTAATTGGCTATATGTTTGAACAAGGGGCTTGACACAGATTACATGCTGGTCTGCGTTGAGTGCTTCCATAATTGCTGGATAGTGCAGGTGGTCAGGTAAAGCGACAAAAACACATTGCCTCGGCGATAAAGACTGAGCCACTTCTTTATATAAATCTGGATAATACTCGGTTTCTGGTGTATCAAACGATGGAAATGGATTAAAGGTCTGCCCTGGAAAGGATTCATTTAGAATTGGGTTTTCTTTTAGGGCTTTTAAGGGAGTTGAATGTCGGGCACAAATAGAGATATTCCCAATTTTCCCTATTCTTTGCAAATGATATAAACTGGGTAAAATCTGGTCATGGACTATCATACCTCCACCCAGAATTAGCACATCTTTTTTTGACATAGCAAGTTCCCGTGGTTTTAATTCTTATAATAATAAGTAACTGTTATCTCATCTTGTAATTTTTTTAATTCTTGCTTTATTATGTCTCTCACTTTGTCATTAATGAGTTTATTTTTTAGACCTTTTTCCATCTTATTGAAAGGGATTGTTCCACCAGCAGTATTCTTTGCCAAAATCTTTATAATGTTCCATCCATTTCGGGTTCTAAATGGCTGGGATACACTTCCGACAGGAAGCATAACTAAATAATGTTTTACTTCGGGTAAAACCTGTTTTAAGGACATCTCGTAGTAAATATTGTTTTGTTTCGTTGAAAATGGGTCCTGCGAATATTGCTTTGCTAGAAGGAAAAAGTCCTCTCCTTGTTGAATGCTTTGATAAATTTTATATACCTTTTTCTCTATATCAGGACTACCTGCAAAATCGAGGATTAGAATATTTGCAAAATCATAAGTATCAGCAGTCCTTTTTGCTGCACCTGAATTGACAAGTTTTTGATATGCTTCATTAATTTCTTTATCAGAAACAGAAACGGTTTGCTCAATTTTTTTCATATAATTTTCTACTATGATTTTTTTCTTTATCTGTTCCTTAATATAATCGTCAGTTAAATTGAGTGATTTTAACCAGCGTTGATATTCTTTATCACCACCTAATATGTTTATACCTTCATCATAGACTTTCTTAAACTCTTCATCTGAATATGTTATGTTTTCATGCATAGCGAGTAGAAAAATCATTGTTTGTTCAACGATTTCATCGAGAACCTTTCTCTGGAAACTCTGGATATCTTGTGGAGACAATAGATAATCACTTTTTTTTAATTCTAACAGACGATACTGGAGATAGGATTGGTAGTCAGCCTCAGTAATTCTTTCAGTACCAACCTGAACAAGGATTTTTTCATTTAAGGATTGTGAACTGTTAGCGTCTGCAAAGGTAGGATAAAAGCATGCCAATAGGACTAGGACATAACAGAAATTGGACAATATAATATTAAAATGAAACATATTAAAATATTATTTCTAAATCTTTTTGTAAGTTTAGCAAAAGGGGAATTTACATATTAATAGGTTTTCCAAGTCGAGCAGATTTGTAAATGGTCTCAATGAGTTCAACAGCGTTTCTTCCTTCTCTGCCATCTACCATAGGTTTACGACCTTTCAGAATTGCCTGTGCGAAATCTTCAATCTGGCGACGATGCCCTTCAATTTTTAAGGCGGATAAGGGGTCGCTTGCACCAGAACCTAATTCAGTTTCCTGAGACATTAATTTTTCAACCTTTACATCAATGGGCTTGTTTTTCATAAATTTCCAAAATACGAGTTTGCCATCTTCAAGCACTGTGCTACCCTCTGAGCCATGAACTTCAACGCGAGCAGGATGTCCGGGCCAGATAGCAGTGCTACCTTCGATAACGCCATAAGCGCCATTCTGGAATTCGAGAGTAGCCGTTGCCAAATCCTCTACTTCCAATCCTTCATGGACTATACATTGTGTCTGTCCAAACACCCTTTTCACCGGTCCCATAAACCAGAGTAACAAATCTATTTGATGAATTCCCTGATTCATTAAAGCACCGCCGCCATCTAATTTCCATGTTCCTCTCCATGACGCACTGGCATAATATTCCTTAGAACGGAACCATTTTATATAAGCGTCGCCGAGGACTAATTTACCGAAGCGGTTTTGTTCTATGGCTTGCTTGACCAATTTAGAGCCTTCGGCAAAACGACTTTGGAAAATACATCCTAAAAGGACACCTGCCTTGTCAGCAGC
>DAOOVZ010000100.1:0-11088 GCA_035370665.1 Candidatus Hydrogenedens sp. | reverse complement strand
ATCTTATAGATTGATACTTATTATAACAAACCCTACAACCTACTGCCCCCTGACAATTAGGTGTTTTTTTTGCTCTTTCATTTTGTCCTACCTCTGCGGTATGGTTCTTTGGTGGATTGATTCCATTGGCAGCTAAAAGTAATTCTGTCATAATACTTCCTACTATCTATGGTTTCAGCACAGGGATACCTGTGATTCTCTTTGCATTTTTTGTTTCGTTTGGCACATCCAAAATAGGCAAAGCCTACAATTTTTTATCGGTGGCGGAGATTTGGGCACGCCAGATTACAGGTGTTGTCTTTATTCTAATTGGTATCTATTTGAGCCTTATTAATATCTTCGGAATAAATATTCTTTAAGTACCCCTTTTCTTAAAAGGACTATACTATAATTTAAAGAAAACTCGATTATCTCCGGTAGCAATTTAAGTGAGCAGATTACAGAGATTCGTTACAGGAAAGACTTCTAAAGCATTAAAAAGAGAAAAAAACAATGGATATGTGATTATTTTTTAATGGTCTCGATAATAAAATGTTGAAAACTATGTTTGTGTGGTATCTTTAATGTTCGCCAGAAATTAAATGTCTTGAATATACGAAAGTCAACAAAATAATACAAAAGTTTTAAGTCTTTTCCTGATTATTTATTATGCCCTTGTAATTGACATTAATATTTTGTAGGAATAGAGTGATGTATAATATATTGATTAGTAGAACAAATAGGAGGTGAAACAATTAATATCTGATAATTGCAATGGATTCATATTTGTCTAGCAATTGTTATTATAATAGTTATTTTTAATTGGATTTAAATTTAGGAAGGAATGTTATGCGAATTTTTGTTTCGGGTGCATCAGGTTTTGTAGCAGGTAGTATTTTGGCTCAAGTTCCCAGAGAGATAGAGACTTTTGCTATTTCAAGACAGGAAAAGTTGAGGCCTTTACCTGAACATGTCCACTGGATTACAATTTCTTCAGGCGACAATGAAGAATGGACAAATGCAGTGGTTGATTTGAAACCAGATGCAATTATCCATACCTCGGCTATGGCTGATATTGATGAATGTGAAAAAAATAAGGACCTCGCTTATAAAGTTAATGTAAACCTTACAAAGGCACTTGTAGAAGCAAGTGAAAAGGTATATTCACGGTTTGTTTTTTGTTCAACGGATACGATTTTTGATGGTAAAAAAGGTATGTATACAGAAACTGATATTCCTATTCCAGTAAATTATTATGCGAAGACGAAGTTGGAGGCAGAAAATTATGTATTGAATGCGGGTATTTCTCGTGTTGCGGCAAGATTATCGCTTGTAATGGGTTTTCCAGTAATGGGGGTGGGAAATTCGTTTTTATCTCGTATGCAAAAAAAAATAGAAGAAGGGAAACCTGTTCCAATGCCGGAAGATGAATATCGGACTCCTATTGATGTAATTACTTTAGGAAAGGCATTACTTGAACTTGCACAAAATTCGTTTGAGGGGATAATACATCTTGCTGGTAATGAACGGTCTTCACGCTACAATATGGGCAAGATTATTGCACGGGAAATGAATTGGGATGAGTCACTTATTCAACCGTATGTTAGTGAGGATACATTCCGTGCTCCACGACCTAAAGATGTGTCATTAGACAATTCTCTTGCAAAAATCATTTTAAAGACCCCATTTTACGATATTGCTGGTGGAATAAGAGTTATAAAGAATTTTAAGTATAAATAATTTTTTGTATTATTGCATAATTTTTTATTGCTTATGAGATGGAAACAATAAAGAACCTTAACTATAAAGGATGTTGCTATGGCACCTTATGATTTGGAAATTCGTTTTGGCACGATTTATGGACATGAAGAAGAGGAAATGGCTTTAAAAATTATTCGTGAGAATGCTCCGACCTGTGGCAATTATTGTCTAGAATTTGAAAAGGATTTTGCACAGTATATTGGTTGTAAGTATGCCCGCACTGTTACCAACGGGACCTCTGCCTTGTTTTTGTCCATGTTGGCTCTTGGTGTTGGACGCGGGACGCGCGTATTGACGACCCCTATCACATGGATTGCCACTGCTGCCGCTGCGGCTACATTAGGTGCAGAAGTAGATTTCGTTGATGTGGACAAAGATACTTATAACATGGATATGAATCAGGTTGAAGCGAACCTTACGGAAAATACAAAGGTAGTTGCTCCTGTTCATTTATACGGTCTTCCATGTGATATGGACACTTTGCAGCAATTGGCAGATAAATATTCATTTTCTATAGTTGAAGATGCCTGTCATGCTATTGGTGCTGAGTATAAAGGTAAAAAGACAGGTAATATTGGTGCATTGGGCTGTTTCAGTTTTCATGAGCAGAAGAATATGTCTACCTTAGGTGAAGGGGGTATGGTGACGACTTCAGACCCAAATCTATTTGAGCGTGTGTCTCTGTATCGTTCTCATGCTACTCGCGTTTATGCACCGACTACTAAATACTGCCTATTAGACGAAAATAAATTTCCTAAAGGTAAGCGATTCTGGTGGCAGGATTTTGATGATTGTGCTTATAATTTTCGCATGACAGATATTCAAGCAGGCGTAGGTATTATTCAATTGAAGAAATTAGATGGACATAATCGCAAACGGAAAGAAAATGCGGAATATCTGACACAAGCCTTGAAGACAATCCCCGGAATTATCACTCCAACTACACCAAACGACCGAACTAATGTTTTTCATCTATATCCGATTCGTATTGTTCCTGAGGAGTTCGGTCTGACGAAAGAAGATTTATTGTGGATTATGAAGGAAAAATATGATATTAAGTTAGGTATTCATTATATTCCACTACATTGGAGCACAGCCTTTCAAAAGCGAGGTTTTAAACGCGGTCAGTTTCCTATAGCAGAAGAATTAGCCGAAACTTTGGTTACACTTCCAGTTCATCCGCGTCTGACGCATGAAGCGATGGATTTTCTTGTAGATGCACTTGCTACAGTTAGTAAAGAGGCACGCGATAATAAAGGGAAGTAGAATCACTGATTATGGTATGACTCTATTTCATCAGGGTATACATATTCGAGACTAATGCCTGCCTGTTGGAACATTTCTTCTGACTCTGCTCCAGCATGATAGCGTCGTTCACATACAACACGAGTTATGCCACAATTGATGAGTAACATAGCACAGGTTCGACAAGGTGTCATTTTACAATAAAGTGTACCGCCTTGAATACTGATACCTAACCGTGCTGCCTGGCATATTGCGTTCTGCTCTGCATGAACTGTGCGGACACAATGCTGCGTAATGGTCCCGTCTTCATGAACAGTCTTTTTTAATTGGTGTCCTACTTCATCGCAGTGTGGAAAGCCAATAGGAGAACCTACATAACCTGTTACTAGGATTTGTTTGTCTCTGGCAATAACACAACCACTTCTACCGCGGTCACAGGTTGCCCGTTTTGCAATTGTGCGTGAAACTTCCATGAAATACTCGTCCCATGTTGGTCTTTTATATTCACTCATATTGCTTCTCCATACTGTTTGAAAAATTTGTATTGTTTGTTATCAGTAGGTAAAAAGTAAATATGCCACATTTTAATAGGACAAGGCAACTATAATAAGGGGACCAAATAGAAACTTAAGATTTGTTATTCTCTACATCAATTTTGTCCCACTGGAAGTGTTCCAATGTAAATTTTAATTCTACAAATTCTTTTTCTATAACTTCGATTTTTTCTTTAATATTATCAAACCTACTATTTCGAAGTTCCTGTTCCAAATTTTGCACAATATATGCTAATTTTTGTGCTGCAATAGATGAGGTAGCTCCTGATAAAGAATGAACAAGGCGAGTTAACTCATCATATCTTTGTTCTTCACAGACTTTTTTCATTTCTTCAATTCGTGCAGGCATATATTTGATAAATACTGCTGTAATTCGGCGAACAGTGTTTATTTTTCCTCCTGTGATTTCTAAGGCTCGGTTCAAATCAAAGGTAGGTAATGTGGTTAAATCCAATTCTTTTGTTTCTATTGAACATTCAGAGGTATCTGTTTCTATTGTATCTTCCATTATTTCTTTTTTAGGTTCTCCAAGCCATTTTTTTAGTAGTTCCAAAACCTTTTCAGATTCTACTGGTTTTGAAATATAATCGTCCATTCCTGCGGCTAAGCATCGTTCACGGTCTCCACGCAAGGCATGTGCAGTCAAAGCGATAATTGGGACATGTGTGCCTGAGAGTTCGTTATGTCTTATTTCGCGTGCGGCGGTGAAGCCATCTACTCGTGGCATCTCGCAATCCATAAGTATTAGGTCAAATCGTTTTCGTTTTGTCCATTCTATTGCTTCATGTCCATTTATAGCGATGGTAACTTCGCAACCGAAACCTCTTAAAATTTCAGTAGTGACCTGTTGATTGACAAAATTATCTTCTGCTAATAATACCTGTGCAAGGAAGACTGTTTTTCTCTTTCTAGTTTTTCTTTCTTCAGATATGGTATGACGGGTAACAAGTGATAAGGGTTCTCCTTTAATATATGATAACCAAATAGTGACTAAAGCATCCATTAACTCGCTCTGACGAATGGGACGAGTAAGATAGGCGGCAAATCCAAGTTCAAACAAATGAGATGCTTCTCCTTTCATACCAAAAGGGGTCAGAAGGATTAAAACTGTATCTTTAATTTGTTCATCTTGCTTAATAGTCCTTCCTAAAGATTCTCCTTGAATACCTGGCATCTGGTCATCTATCAGGCATATTTGGTAAGGGGTCCCTTTTTCTATACCTTCCTTTAAGCAATTTAGTGCTTCTATACTGGAACCAACGGTGTCTACATACATATTCCACGATTGGAGTTGTTCTGCAAGGACACTTCTATTAATAGGACTCTGGTCAACAATAAGTACACGAACCCCTTGTAGTTGTTCTCTACAAGATGGGCTAGTAGTAGTTTTACTTGTATCTATAGGTAATATGAGTGAAACATTGAAGCAAGTCCCTTGTTTACCTTTTGAGTGCACAGAGATAGAGCCACCCATGGCATCTATTAATAACTTACAAATTGCCAGCCCAAGTCCTGTTCCGCCATATTCTTTAGTAATCAGAGCATCTGCCTGCTGATAGCGTTCAAAAATCTTTTCCAATTTATCTTTAGGAGTACCAATGCCTGTATCTTCAATACTAATAGAAATAACGGCTTTATCTTCAGTGACTCCGTCACACTTCACTACGACTAAAACATGTCCCTGGTTAGTAAATTTAATTCCATTGCTAATCAGATTTGTCAATATCTGGCGAATACGACCGGCATCTCCAATAAAGCGTTTTGGACAATTTGGAACATACCGCAAGTATAGAAAGATTCCCTTATTCGCTGCTAAAGGAGCCATTAATTCGATAACATCCTCACACAGCATTTGCAAGTCAAAAGGGATAGGTTCAATTTCGACATGACCTGCTTCAATTTTTGAATAATCTAATATATCACTGATAAGACGCAATAGTGATTTTCCAGAGCGGTTAATAACTTCTACCTGGTGTCGTTGTGCCTCTGTTAGGTCAGATTGTAAAAGAAGTTCAGACATACCAAGAATACCTGTCATAGGTGTCCGTATTTCATGGCTACAATTTGCAAGGAAATCGCTTTTTATTTGTGTTCGCAATTCTGCTTGCTCTTTGGCTGTCTGAAGTTCTTTTTCAATATGTAGTCTTTCTTTTATCTCTTTTTGTAAAAGTTCAGAAGTTCTACGATGCAATTCAATTTCTTTTTCTATTTCTTTTGTTCTGACATTTATCTTTTCCTGTAACTCCTTATTTGCATCGCGTAGCATCTGGTCTTTAATTTCTATCTGATTAAGCATCTCATTAAGTTCATCAGTAAGAATACCGAGTTCGTTTGTCGTAAATTTTACAGCACGAACTGAATAATCTTTATCCTGTGAAATCTTTTGGGCTAATCTTGAAAGATATTCAATTGGTCGGGATATAACACGATAAAGCCTATTGGAAACTAAAGATGCGATGAGAGAACTCAGGGAAAAGACACTGATTACAGCCAAGCCAAATAATAACAGTCTCTGATAATAGATAGATTTATCAATGGCTAAAAATAAGAGGGGCAACTTTTCAGTGGTTATGTCTAATTTTGGGATAAAAGTTTCTTCTGTGGCTTGTCTTATAGGAAAGTAAAGACAGTAATATTTTTGATAAGAATAAAAGCCTGTATGTGTTGGTGCTATTGGAAAAGGAGGAATGTTCTCCCCTTTATAATATTTAGCAAGTATCTTTCCTTCCCTATTATATATACATGCCATTATAACATTTTCATTATTTTTTAATAAGTGCAACTCTTTTTGAATCTGTTCAGGTGATACATTCTCCTTTTCAAGAAGTTCATAAAGATTTTTATTTAAGTATTGTGCAATAATTGTAAGTTCAGATTGCAGTGAGTGTCTTAAAAGCACAATATTAAATAAATAAAAAATCAGACATGCAGTAAGTAATGCTATTCCTGTAGAAACAAGTGCCAGAATAAAGAGTTGTTGGACAATGGGTAAATTATTATAAAAATTTACAAACTTTTTTCGTCTTTTTTTTACTGATAGTAACATTTTGTTTTAAAAATCCAGTAAACCATTTACAAACAAATGTTATAAAAACATATTAATTATTATACATAATTAGACAAAAAAAACAAATATTAATCAATTCAATTATTTATATTAATTTATATAAAGTAATCGGTATATACGGAGAATTCGGTATGTTATGTTACTAATGACCCAAATTGTTATTGAATATAATGCTTCATAAATACTAATATAGATAATGTTATATACATTTAGTTTAATTTTTGTTATTTATATAAGGAAATAAACATGAAAAAGAAAATAATTTTGTTTCTACTTACTTTATGTGTTCTGTTTGTTTTATCTTTCTACGGTCATACACAAACAGCACAAATTGGAGCAAGTCTTGAAGGAAAATCTTCTATGCGTATTGCTATAGAAAAAATTACATATCGCCCTGCAGAATGGGAAAAAGAAAAGGTAAAAGAATATGAAAGTGACATAATTAACAGGGGTGGCTTGGTTCATATCTATTATCGGAATATGTCAAATGAGCCTGTCAGGATTCGTTATTGGCGTTGGAATCGGAAGGACCGTTCTTATTGGGTATTAAATCATTTTGTAGCATGGGACCGATTTATAAATCAAACAGTGCAACCCGGAGAATTAGGCGTTTTAGAAATTAATGCTATATCTGAAGATTTTGCTCCTGATTCAAAATTTACATTGCAGTTTATAGATGAGCGTTCCCGATTATGTGCCGTCATAGAAGGCATTCTTACCCCTGACCCTTTGCGCCTCACATATATACATGTCTTACCCGGGCTACAAGAGTTGGAATTTTTTGTTCGAAATTTTTCAAAGGACAGTTATCAAATTGAAAATGTAGTTCTTTCACCTCAAACTGAGTTTTCTGTTGATTGGAATACAAAGGAAATAGAGCCTAATGGAATGGCTATTGCAAAGGTTCAATTATCGCAGGCATTCTCATCAGGAAATTGGTTTATAACGGGAGTAGAGGTTTCACCTGATAAAGGAAAAACTAAAAAAATTTTTTTTGGGCATCGTCGGGCTTTTGAAGATTATTTTCCTATTGGTGTTTGGTCAAATAAACCCGAGACTTACGAGACCCTATATAATTTACATATAGATACGATGGTGGAAGGTGGAAAGAAGGATAAACCTTTTTTCACAGAGGTTGCTCCGAAATATGGTTTCCGTGCAATGGTTCATACGGGCATACCACTCAATGTAGATGTTGTTCGTGAATTTTCAAATCATCCTTATATTCTGTGTTGGATGTTGCAAGATGAACCAGATTGGTCAACTCCAGCAAATATTGTTTTTATGACTAATCAACATCTTTGTCAATATGACAAAACTAAACCTACCTTCCTAACATTATGTAGAAGCATTAAGTTTTTTGAATATGCTTCTATTTGTGATATTCCCTGCCAGGACCACTATTCTGTAACGGCTCCGTCGAGCAGTAAATGGCCTAAACCGTATGGAACGCGTTTAGAAGAAACTGCCTATTACACACGCGACCTTAAATTGGCATCTGAACCGAAACCTATCTGGGTATGGAGTCAGGCTATTGCGGATTGGAGTGAGAGACCCAAACGACCTGTGCCAACACCAGAAGAATTGGGAGCACAATTGATTCTGAATTTAGGTAGAGGAGCGAAAGGTATCCTTTGGTTTAATCATGATGAAAAAGTGGCAGAAAAATATCCTGAACTGGAAAGGGAAATGCAGGGCTGGGGAAGGGTTATGAGTTTGCTTAGAGAATACTTTCTTAGTTCTGAACCGATAGATTTTGATGGCTCTGCCCCTGAAAATGTGGATATAGCACCGTTATTAGGTAGGGATTTTGTAATTTTATGTATTACAAATTTAGATTATGATATTCATCCAGAAGCCTATCCATTCAGAGAAAAGCAAAATTTAAAAATTAGCATAAAATTACCGATAGAAATCCACTCTGTTCTTGAAGTGCGTCCACAAGGAGTCAAAGAGTTAAGTATAGAAAAAGGGGAAAAGGCTTCTTTTGTTTTACCAGAATTAAAATCAGAGACGGTTGTGTTTATACACACACAAACAACCATAAAAGAAAAACTTAGTGAACAGTGGAACTACATCATTGCAAAAGAAATTAAACCATTGGATAAGTAAAATATTTCACTTACTCTTATTTAAAATTATCAAAAGTAAAAAATTTTTTTAGAAGAAAGCAGCAACTAATGTTGCAACATTTGAGAGAACAGGTTCATTCCCTACAACCACTGTATCGTAAGGGTCAGTGTCAGGAACATAGTGAACAAATTCTACATGACCATCTAAATATAAGACATTACAACCGCCCGGTATATGGTTAAAGAGAGGCTCTTTTGCAGTTGCCGAAGCGAAGGTATCTAACATAATCCAGATAGAACTTTGTGCTTTGCTACTTGCTCCAGGATTATTTACATCTGTAAGCATAAATCGTTCAATTCCTTCACGGAGACGATAGACCGTATTACTCCCTCCATTGCCATACCCCAGCCAGGGTGAAGAAAGATTTGCATCTTTATCGAAAACTTTCATAAGCCCTTTCACATCGGTCTTACTAATATAATTGGAAACAATATCTGTATTTCCAGGGGCCATATACAACCCTTCAAGTGCAGCGCCAAACTGGATAGGTCCAATTGCTGATGTATCAAAATCGAATATTGATGCTAATACTCCAATGATAAGGAAATTGCTTATTGGAATACTCTCCCTAAAATTATCAAAAACCCAGCCAAAATAAATATAACTTGCATCAATTGTGTCACTTATTTGAACTAAATTTCCGTTATTATCCTCGATTTTTTTACGATGTTCCGCGGCAGAAGCATCAGAAGGGCAGATGGTAATGTAAGGGTCTGTTAAGTATTCGGGGAATATAGTATCTACTTGTGGACCAAATGCTAATGCCTGTTTATTGTTACTGGGATTATATGTTTGCATAATGGGATAGCGTTCTCCCTTGCTCTCACTTGAATACATCTTGTAAATCAATCCCCACTGTTTCAGATTGTTCTGACAACTGGAACGGCGAGCCGCTTCGCGGGCTCGTGCTAAGGCTGGCAATAATATTGCCGCAAGAATGCCGATAATAGCAATTACTACCAGCAGTTCGATGAGTGTGAAACCTTTTTTGTTCATAAGACAAATCCTTATGTATGGTATAAACTATATATATTTATTATAAGTAAATCCATCCTGCAATGTTAAGTTCAAAAAATTTATAAAACTATCAATTAAAAAATTGTACAAAATGTTAAACCTACTGTATCAATTAGTCACTGCCAAGAATTAAAGAGACCAGAGTTGCCATACTTGATGTAACAGGCGCTGTCCCTGGCACTACATCATCCATTGTATTTGTATCAGGTATGTATCTTATATATTCTACATGACCATCCATGTATAACACATTACAACCGCCAGGAATATGATTAAATACAGCCTCAACACCTGGTCCACCAGCAGAAAAAGTATCCATCATAATCCACACGGAACTCTGTGCAAAACTACTTGCACCTGGATTATTAATATCAGTAATTAGAAAACGTTCAATGCCTTCACGAAGCCGATAAATTGTATCTCCACCACCATTACCATAACCTGCCCACTGGGCTGGCATCTTTGCATCTTGGTCAAATGCTCTCGCAAGAGCGGTTGGGTCTGAACCACCAGCATAAGCAGCAAGTTCACTACTATATTCTTCTGCTAAACCATCCAATGCGCCTGCAAATTGTATAGGAACATATTGGCTTCCATCAATAGTGATACCTAAAAGGGCTGATAAGACGGTTATAATTGCAAATTGACTCGCTGGAGCAGAGGGTTTTAAGTTTTCAAATACCCAGCCTAAATATATATAACTTGCGTCTATATCAGCTGACCTTTTAATCAGATTTCCATTGACATCTTCAATTTTTTTTCGTACATTTGCAGCATCTGGGTCTGATGGACAAATGATAATATACGGGTCGGTTAAGTATTCAGGGTAAAGACAACTTACCTGAGGACCCGCTGCAAGGTCATCATCATTATCAATTGGGTTGTATGTTTGCATTGGTGGGAATCTTTCTCCTTTAGATTCGCCGGAATACATCTTGTAAATCAATCCCCACTGTTTCAGGTTGTTCTGGCAACTGGAACGACGAGCCGCTTCGCGGGCTCGAGCAAGTGCCGGCAATAAAATCGCCGCAAGAATGCCGATAATAGCAATTACTACCAGCAATTCGATAAGAGTGAAACCTTTTTTGTTCATAAGACAAATCCTTATATTAAAGATTAAATACTATAATATATTATAATTGTTTCTTTCTAATATTTAAAGTAAAAAAATAATAATATGTAATAAAAGATAAACACAGTTTATTGTAAAGAATTAAAATCGTTTTTAATTTTTAAGATTTTTTGTGTGATGTTGTTTATCTCATTCAAAGACTTTTCCAACTCATCAAAGGGACTTATGATATTGGATAACGAGGCAATGAATTGTTTTGT
>DAOOVZ010000099.1:0-11206 GCA_035370665.1 Candidatus Hydrogenedens sp. | reverse complement strand
AATGTGCCCTATAAATCACTATAATATGATATATAATGTTAAATGTTGGAAACTAGGACTGCAAATGTTAAACATATTGACTTACATTTAGTAGAACCTACCATTTAGTTATCTTTATCAACAACAGACTACTTATATGAGAGTTAATGCTCATGCTTATTTTTACCATCTATACATTTCTCACATTCGGATTGGATTACGGAATGGGTAATGTTGTATTTCGATTTAACCATTTCATTTATATCTGAAACTATTTGATTGATAGATTTAATGTTCTTTTCGTCTATCAAGATATGAGAATTGAGTGCATATAAATCTGAGGATAGACTCCAAACATGCAGGTCGTGAATTTCTTTAACACCCTTTATCTTTTTAATGTCATTAGATAAATCTTTCAAATCAATGTGTTTCGGGGTTGCTTCCATGAGAATATAAGCAGACTCTTTTATAAGTTGCAGGGAACTTCTAAGAATAAACAGCCCAATCATAATGCTTATTATAGGGTCAAAAATATAGTTATTCGTAATAACAATTAGAATACCTGCAATAACCACACCGATAGACGATAACAAGTCGCTTAATACATGAAGATATGCACCCCTTATATTCAGATTTTCCTGCTCATAACCCTGCATTTTTATCACAACATACAAATTGGCTATAAGCCCTATGATTGATATGATAAGCATCTCCGGACCTTTTATTGACTGTGGCGAAAGGAACCGTCTATATGATTCATAAAAGATGTAGATAGTCACGAGTAACAACACAACACCGTTTGTAATTGCCGAAAATATTTCACCCCGATAAAAGCCAAATGTAAAATTCTGTGTTGCCCTTTTTTGTGAAAGTCTCATTGAAAAATAAGTCAACAAAATAGCAAGCAAATCAATAAGAACATGACCTGCATCACCCAACAAAGCCAGACTATTTGTAAAAATACCTCCACCCACCTCAACCAGCAAGATAAATAAGGATAGAAGAATGAAAATTCTAAATTCCTTTTGCAAAATATCCCTTGAAATCATACCATTACTTCCTTAATTAATTCTTTAATCTTTTCTTTTACTTCAATAAACGCTTTCTTACCCTTTGCCGTTGTTCTGTAATATTTTCGTATCTTTCCTTCAACAAGTTTTTTATAAGATTTAAGATATTTTTCCTTTTCCAAAGAATGAAGTATAGGATAGAGTGTGCCAGGACTGAGTTTATACCCATGCTTGCCCAATTCTTCCATTAGCCAGAGTCCGTAAACAGGCTGTTTAATAGCGTGATAAAGGATATGTACCTTTATAAAACCCAGGAAAAATCATGTATCATATTCTGTTATCACTTTTCGTTATCGTTATCCGTTATCGTAATACAATTATAACAAAAAGATTAAACTATTCCAGACAGAATCTAAACTTAAAAAATTCTATTGTCTTTAACACAAATTATTTGTATAATTAATTACTTAAAATAGTTGAATATAAAGGTTTCAAAAAGAAAGGTATATTTAACATGAATTTAGACAGATATAGTAATAAAAAAATAGGTATTGTAGGTGCAGGTCCAGGTGGTCTTACCTCTGGTATGTTGCTTGCAAGTAAAGGTTTTGATGTAACTATATTTGAAAAAGCAGACCGTGTCGGTGGAAGAAATGCTTCCTTTGACCTTGACGGATTTAAGTTTGACTTAGGTCCAACATTTTTAATGTTAAAACCTATATTAGATGATGTTTTTCGAGAATCAAGTAAAGATGTGAACAATTATCTGACTTTTTATGACCTTGACCCAATGTATGAATTAGTATTTAAAGATAAAAAAGTTTCTATAAGTCGTAATCATGATAAAACCTATGAAGAAATAAGAAAATATTTTTCAGGAGAAGAACAGGGGTTTATAAATCTTTTAGAAAGAGAAAAAATACGATTTGAAAAAGCCTTTAATTGTTTAAAAAAAGATTATAGTTCTATATGGAAACTTTTTAATTTAGATTTAATTCGTTTTATTCCCTGGCTTTCTTTCCCTAAAAGTATGTATGAGGAACTCGGTAATTATTTTAAAAGTGACGACTTAAAAATAAGTTTTACATTTCAGTCAAAATATATAGGCATGTCCCCTTGGGATTGTCCAGCAGCATATATGATTATCCCTTATATTGAACATAATTTTGGAATTTATCATGTCAAAGGTGGATTATCAGAAATCTCTGAAGCAATGAAGAGGGTGTTTTTAGAATACGAAGGTAAATTATTATTAAATACAAAGGTAAAAAAAATTCAAAACAGCGATGTAACATTAGAAACTGGTGAAAACCTTCATTTTGATAAAGTAATAATAAATGCAGATGTAGGCTATGCTTTCAAAGAACTTCTTGATTACAATGATTTAAGTCATAAAAAATTTTCTTGTTCAACATTTATGCTCTATCTTGGGCTTGATAAGAATCCAAATACTGCTCACCATACAATATTTTTTTCAAACAATTATCATCAGTTTGTAGATAGCATATTCCACACACAAAAGTTAAACTATGAAATTTCCCTGTATGTACGAAATGCTTCTGTTATTGACCCAACATTGGCTCCCGATGGCATGTATAATATCTACATCCTTGTTCCTACTCCAAACAATAAAGCAAATATCAATTGGGAGAAAGAAGCAAATAATTATAGAGATAATGTGATAAAAAAATTTTCTGAAAAAGTAGGTTTTGATATAGAAAAACATATAGTTACTGAAAAAGTTATTACACCACAAGATTGGGAACAACAATATAATGTTTTTCTGGGTGCTACCTTTAATCTTGCCCATACATTAGACCAAATGCTTTATTTTAGACCGCATAACAAATTGAATCAATATCAATACCTTGTAGGAGGTGGAACAAATCCTGGGAGTGGTTTACCTACAATTTATATGTCAGGTAGAATAGCAAGTGAACTTATTGCTAAAGAATTTACTGATTAAATACCATTAAAAATAGTTTAAAATAAAGAAAAAATAGAAACCATGAAAGCACTTTCTTTTGATGGCGCAAAATTGAATTTTGTTGATATAGATACTCCTTTACGAAGGGAGGGTGAAGTTCTAATCAAGGTTCGGATGGCGGGGATTTGCAAGACAGATTTGGAAATAATAAAGGGGTATATGAATTTTCAAGGGGTATTGGGACATGAATTTATAGGTGAAGTAGTTGAGGCGGATAATAAAAAGTTAATTGGTAACCGAGTGGTTGGGGAGATTAATTGTCCCTGTTATTCTTGTTCCTTTTGCATGAACGGGATGGGAAACCATTGCCCAAATAGGACTGTTCTGGGTATCTCAAAACGGAGTGGTGTTTTTGCAGAATACACAAGTTTGCCGGAGAAAAATTTACACCTTGTTCCTCCTGAGCTGCCTGATGAAATTGCCGTTTTTACTGAGCCTGTGGCAGCAGGCTATCGCACATTAGAGCAAGTGCACTTTAATCCCAATGATAAAGTGGTTGTTTTAGGTGATGGTCGAATGGGTCAAATCATTTCACAGATTATAAAGCCGTATGTTCAAAAATTATTGTGTGTAGGAAAATACACGCATAAATTAGAATTCTTAAATAAGGTGGGAATTGAAACATGTCTGTTTGACCAGTGTAAAGTTAATAATATGGATGTAGTAGTTGATGCAACAGGAAATCCATCTGCTCAATCGTATGCTTTGAATCTATTACGCCCGCAGGGAATTTTGGTTATGAAAAGCACCACAGAAAGTCCAAATAATATTAACCTTTCCAAATTAGTCGTTGATGAAATCACTCTTATTGGTTCTCGTTGTGGTCCCTTTGAACCTGCATTAAAAGGATTATTAGAAAAGACGGTAAAAGTAGATTACATGATTAGTCATATATTTCCTTTTGAAGAATTATTGAACGCATTTGAATTAGCCCAGCGTAAGGATTGCATGAAGGTATTGATAGATTTTCGGAAGTAAAGTTATTCTGTCATTTAAGGAGACCTATATGAACAAAAAAGAAGGTAAATTACAAGAGTGGTTTAGCAAACATCCAACAGAAATAAAAAGGTATGTTGGGCAGATGGACCAACTTGCAGGGATTCAAACATCCATACTTCAAAATGGCAAGGCATTTCCTTCGCGTTCTGCCTATGTCTATAATGGTTCTGGGTTAGAATTCACCGTGTATTTAGACCGTTGTATGGATATTTCTCATGCAAGATTTAGAGGTATCCCTTTAAGTTGGCGTGCTACACCAGGAGATGTGGCACCTTTCTATTACGAACCAGAAGGTAATCGCTGGCTGCGTAATTATTTTGGTGGTTTAGTTACAACTTGTGGCATAACAAATGTCGGACCTCCCTGCGAGAATAGCGAACTAACAGGTGAAGGTTTGCATGGGAGAATAAGCAATACACCCGCGGAAGATATTTGCATCGAAAAGTATTGGGAACAGGATAGATATGTTTTAAGCATAAAAGGTAGGATGCGTCAAACAGCCCTTTTTGCAGAACATATTGTTGTTGAGAGAGAAATTAAAACCTTTTTAGGCGCTAATTACTTTCACATAACCGACACCATAACAAATGAAGGCTTCCGTAAAAGCCCGTTCATGATGTTATATCACTGCAATACAGGCTGGCCTGTGGTTAATGAAAGTGCCAGAGTATGTATCCCCGCTAAAAAGACCATTCCCAGAGATGATATTGCAAAGATGGGTAAAGACCCCTGGTTTGAAATAACTGCACCAGAAGTAGATTATCAAGAAAGAGTATATTTCCATGATGTCAAGATGCAGAAAGATGGAAGTGTGATTGTAGGGGTATTTAACAATGAACCTATATTATTGCCAAAATTTTTTGGCGTTTATATAAAATACAAAAAAACACAACTTCCAAAATTAGTTCAGTGGAAAATGTTAGGTGCTGGTGAATATGTAATCGGACTTGAACCCTGTAATGCGGGTGTTTTGGGCAGAGACGAAACAGAAAAGCGAGGCGAATTAAAATATCTACAACCTGGCGAACTGCGAAAGCACGAACTCGAAATCGGCGTGATTGATGACAAGTTGCAAAACTATTTCCAGAATATTTTTGAATAAATTCATAAAAAATGAGATTTTCAATATTGACTTCAATTTAAATAATTTGCTATATTATTAAAATGTTTTTAATATTTATTGTTTTTATGTAATTTAACACCAAGAATTACGGGCTAAACGCAAGGGAAAAAATTATGTTTATAGGCAGTCAGTCTACTTCTACTATCCTCGACATTTTGAGGATTGGGCTCCATGAGGTAATTAGAGCAACCGGTATACCGTCAGAAATAAAAATTTCGACAGAGGGTTGTTCAATAGTGGCTAAATCAAGTGATTTAAGTAAAAAAGTTGATTCAATGCAGATTACTTTCTCTATTAAAGAATTAATGAATCAAAATGAAATAACGAAGTCTTTTGAGGACACTAAATTAGGTGTTCGGGTAAAGTATGAAGATGGTTTATGTAGAGTTTTAACACCTAGTTTTAATTGGAAACAGCTTCATCTCCTGTTTCCTCTTGACAGTGCTATAGAGAAACATGCCAAATCTTCGTTAAGGTCCCGAACCTGGCAGTTAGAAGTGCTTGCTTATGTGAATACTGGTTTTAATATCAATTTAATGATAGAACAGATGAAAGCCCGAAATGCTTCCGATTTACATTTAAGAGCAGGTGCAAAACCTTATATTCGTGTAGACAATGACCTGTTTCCCCTCGATATGCCTTACTTGAATGCAGAAGATATGAAAGACCTATTATATCAATTAGGCGGTCAGGAACAAGTAGATATGCTTTTCACTGAGCGTGAAATAAGTTTTCAATATCACGCAGCAGGTGTTGGTTATTTGCGTTGTAGCGGTTATATTAAAATGGAAGCACCTGCTCTGGCAATTCGTTTAATTCCTGAAGAACCTTTACCATTCGAGAAATTAAATATACCCGAAGTAGTTAGAGATATTTGTAATAAACAGAGGGGGCTATTCCTTGTATGCGGTATTACAGGAAGTGGTAAGAGTACCACATTAGCCGCTATGGTAGATTATATAAATTCAACACGACCTGCAAATATTATAACAATTGAAGACCCCATAGAATATGTATATTCAGATAAAAAAAGTATTGTTTCACAACGGCAAGTAGGTAGAGATACCTTATCCTTTGCAAATGCCTTACGCGGTTCCTTGCGTGAAGACCCTGATGTGATTCTTGTAGGTGAAATGCGTGATAGAGATACTATTCGTGCTGGTTTGAGTGCGGCTGAAACTGGACACCTTGTGTTCAGCACACTACATACCACAACAGCAGTTGATACAGTTAACCGCGTTATTAGTTATTTCCCACAAACAGAACGAGACCTTATTCGTCAGGAATTGGCATTTACCTTACAGGGGGTTGTATGTCAACGACTATTAAAAAGAATTGGCGGTGGTAGAATACCCTGTCTGGAAATACTATTAGGCGGGAAGCCTATTGTTCGTGATGCTATTATTGAAGGCGACCTAGATAAACTCTATGGAATTATTGAGGTTGATGGGGATATGAAGAGTTTCGACCAGTATGCCGTTGAATTATATCAGAAAGGGTTAGTCACAAAAGAAGAAGCTATGGGCGCATGCTCTAACGAAGAAGCCTTTGAAAGAATTATCTCTGGAATTAAATCTTCCGAAGGAAGAAAGATATTAAAATAATCACATTTCTATTTTACAAAGAAAAATCCATATATTATTCCAAATATAATTAAAATAATGGGTGGAATTCTATATATAAAAAACAGAAGAAAACTGCACAAGAGCATAATAATTGAAGTTATTTGAAGCGGAACAAGTATATCTATAAAAAAATGATAAGACAATAGCAGTAATTGCCCAATTATCGCAATATTTATACCTTTCAAAAATGCCTGAAGACCATTATTATTCTTAAATTTATTTTGAAAATTAATCAAGAGTTGCATAAAGATAAAAGGAGGCATAAAAATAGTAAAAGTAGATATAAAAGCACCAGTGACCCCCTTTAAATAATATCCCAAAAAAGTAGAAATTACAGCAAAAGGTCCAGGTGTTACCTGGCTAATTGCCATGCCAATAATAAAATCGTGATTTGAAATCCAATTTAATTTAGTAACAAATATATTTTGTAATATAGGTATGAGAGAATACCCTCCTCCAAAAAAGATAAAACCAATTCCAAAAAAAACAATTCCAATAGTAAAGATAGAGGGAGCATTTGCGATAGAAAATAGAATAGGTATACTGCCAGGTAAGTTTTGAGGCTGATTAAGACAAAAGATTAATAAATTTGTAGAAGATATATCTGACTTCTCTCTTCTATTTGTAAACTTATCAATAAGCAGATAAAATAGTCCCGAAAATAATAACAGAACCACATAATTTACTCTAATCAAACCACCACCAATAACAATAAAAAGAATAATAAAAAATGGAATGTTCTTCTTAATTTTGACAGACAAATCATACGCAGTTGAAAGCAAAAGTGAGATAATAACAGGTGTAATCCCCTTTAATATACCTTCTAATGCAAACAGTTGATTTGACCTAAAATAAAACTCAGCAAAGAGACAAACAATAACAAAGGAAGGAAGTAAGAAAAAAAAGGTGCTTAAAAATGCCCCTGTGATTCCACCCAACTTTCTACCCACATAAGAAGTTGTATTAACAGCAAAAGCACCCAGTAGTTGACCAAGACTTATACCAACTGCAAATTCTTCATCGCTTATAAGTTTCTCTTTATTTACAAACTTTTCACGAATAAGGGCAATGATAACCCAGCCTCCTCCAAAACCAAAAGTGCCTATCTTCAAGAATTCCCAACAGAGAAGGGCTAATGACATTTGACCAGTTTCAGAATTTTCATTGCGATTTGTTGATTGCATTTTCTTACATCTAATTCTGATAAGTCCAACAAAATGACAATAACAAAATAATAGGAGTAGATTATAACATTTTGTATTTTCTACGGTCTCTATGACAAAGTTTGGTTAAGAACAAAGTCAAAAGAGATTATAACATTTTGTATTTTCTACGGTCTCTATGACAAAGTTTGGTTAAGAACAAAGTCAAAAGAGATTATAACATTTTGTATTTTCTACGGTCTCTATGATAAATTAAATAAAATATTTTGTGAAACAATTTTACTAATAAGATTCATAACAAAAAACGAACATATATAATTTCTAAAAGGTAGAATCTATGGAAAATATTTTGGAACGAATCGCAATGTGTGTAGAACGCGGCAAAGTTAATAATAATTCTCCCTATCCACCAGACCTCCGTGGAAAAGATGGAGTAGAAGAATTAGTTCAACAAGCCCTTGCTACAGGTATTCCAGCCTCTAAGATATTAAACGAAGGATTGATGAAAGGAATGAGTGTAATAGGTAAAAAATTTAGTCATAATGAAGTCTTTGTTCCTGATGTATTAATGTCTACACGCGCAATGAATGCGGGAATGCCTTTCTTGAAAACCGCATATGAAACAGGTGAAGCAAAGCATAAGGGAACATTTATTATCGGCACAGTTCAAGGTGATTTACATGATATAGGGAAAAACCTTGTCAGAATGATGATGGAAGGTGCAGGTTGGAAGGTTATTGATTTGGGCGTGGATACACCACCTGAAAAATTTCTCCAGACACTGGAAGAGAATCCAGGTGCAGTCGTAGGAATGAGTGCTCTGCTAACTACTACTATGGTAAATATGGAAAAGGCAGTCAATATATTAAAGTCTAAAGTTCTTAATGTAATTATTGTTGTGGGCGGTGCACCGTTAACACAGGAATTTTGTGATAAGATTGGTGCAGACGCATATTTACCTGACCCACAGGGTTGTATCGAATACCTCGACGCAAAGTTAGGTATTGCATCCAATTAATATGTAAAAGGATTAATTTCTTATGAAAACGCAATTAAGTAGTATGCTATCTTTGAAGTATGAACCTGTCGCAACTATCTGGACAAACCAGAAACCCGAACATACCATAGAATTCAAACCAGGCCGTTGGGGCTGTGTAATGCGTTGGTTTGTCAGTGCCGCTAAAGGTAAAACTGCTGTTTTCTCACGACAAACTTACGGCTGCTGGGGTGGAGGTGTAGGTTTAGGTTTTGGAAATCTATACAAAGAATTCCCTGGCGGCGAAGAATGTTTCCACGGATTTCTTTCCACAGGAAATAGGGGAGACCATACAGGAGAAGCAGTAGCAGAAAAAATTAAAGATTTTATTTCACCCAGTTTTTTACAGGATTTTATGGACGGTGAAGGCTACCTTTCCTCACCAGAAGAAGTCCGCAATTTTATTCAAAAACTACTACCTATTCGTGATATTCCTTATGACTATGTTGTATTTAAGCCACTTTCGCAGGTAGACTTGCAAGTAGAGCAGCCTAAGGTCGTATCGTTTTTGGTCCGACCGCCTCAATTGTCTGCTTTGATAGTCCTTGCTCATTTCCGCAATAATACAACGCCTCGTGTAATCGCACCTTTTTCAGCAGGCTGTCAGAACATAGGCATCTGGGCGTATGCGGATGATAACGATGAAAATGCAAAGGCTGTAATAGGATTGACAGATATTTCCGCAAGGCTTAATGTTAAGCACCAAATAAGTGATGATTATCTGACCATCTCTTTCCCCTGGCGTATGTTCTTAGAACTTGAAAAAAACGCTCCAAAAAGTTTCTTAACTAAATCCTCATGGAAAGAACTAGTTGCAGAGGGAAATAAAGGAAAATAATTAATTGGATACTATCTATTCAACAATTAAATCTGGGAAAATATTAGTAGGCGATGGTGGCTGGGGCACACAATTAATTGCAAACGGCATGCAGGCAGGCGAATGCCCTGAAATGTGGAGTATTGAACATCCTGATATAGTAAAAAGTATTGCTATTGCCTACAAAGAAGCAGGTGCAGACCTCATTTCTACTAACACTTTTGGTGGAAATCGAATAAAATTGAAATTTTATGGATTAGAAGATAAGGCGAAGGAGATAAACAAAAAATCTGCTTACTTATCACGGACCGCAGTGGGAGATAATTATAATGTCCTTGCTTCGATAGGTCCTACTGGAAAACTTCTAATTATGGGCGAAGTCTCAGAAGACGAACTATATGAAGCATTCCGAGAACAAGCCATCGCATTAGAAGAAGGTGGAGCAGATGCTTGCACTATTGAAACGATGTCAGATTTAGATGAAGCAAGGTGTGCAGTTCAAGCAGTAAAAGAGAATACAAAACTGGAAATCGTTGTTAGTTTTACCTTTATGCGAAGTAGCGATGGTATGCGTTTCAATACCATAATGGGAACAACTCCTGAATCATTTATAGATGCGATAAAACAGTTAGGAGTTTCTATATTAGGAGTAAATTGCACTTTGAGTGTAGAGGATATGGATGCTTTACTACAAAAAATGTATGAGCATGATAAAAAAACACCTTTTTTAGTTTATCCAAATGCAGGTAAACCACAACTGACTGATAAAGGAATTATATATCCTGAAACACCAGAAGCCTTTGCAAGATATGTTATCAATTATTACAATCATGGGGCACGAATTATCGGCGGATGTTGCGGAACTACACCAGAACATATAAAGGCAATCAGAAAAGAAGTAGAAAGAATTCAATCTGCATGAAAATAGATAGTTCTGTAAGAACAATAAAACATCTACCTACCCTAGTAGAAATTTATAAAACCTTATCTAATTTCTATGGTCCCACAAATTGGTGGCCCGGTGATACCCCATTTGAGATAGCAATCGGTGCAATACTCACACAAAATACCGCATGGACTAATGTAGAACGAGCCATTCAAGAATTGAAAAATAAAAATTTACTTGACCCTTATAAAATTGTTAAATGTAAAAGAGATGTTTTAGAACAGGCAATTCGTTCTTCGGGATATTTTCGACAAAAAGCAGAAAAACTCATCATATTTTGTAATTATCTTATCGAGAAATATGGCGGAAAAATTGAAAATATGAGACAAAAAAATACAACTATTTTAAGAGAAGAATTACTAAACTTAAAAGGAATAGGTCCTGAAACAGCAGACGATATTTTGCTCTATTCATGCGAACATCCTATATTTGTAATTGATGCTTATACAAGAAGAATATTTTCAAGACATGGGATTCTGGACGGCAAACTGAAATACGAAAAAATACAAGAATTTTTTCAT
>DAOOVZ010000098.1:0-11309 GCA_035370665.1 Candidatus Hydrogenedens sp. | reverse complement strand
GCTTCTTCTATATATGTTTTACTTGCAGGTTGGATTTCTTCTTCGGATACTATTTCTGCCCGTTGGATTGTTTTTTGTTCAATAGTTGGTTCTACTACAAGTGTTTTTGTCTTTTCTTTAGACTCTGATACCGCCTCTTTGGATACTGGAAGGTCAACATTTTTGACACTTTTAATCTTCTCTTTTCCCTTTAATGGAGACTTAACCTTTTCTTCTTTCTTATTTAAATCTGGTTCTATCTCCTTTTGAACAGACTTTTTAGAACTCTTTTTCTTTTTTACTTCATGCTCTATTTTTTCTTCTTTTTTCGATGCTTTGGTTTCTTTTATCGGGGTTTCTTTTTTAGTCTTTTCTTTCTTCTCTACAACTTTTGTTTTAGAAGAGACTTTGGGAACTTTTTTTACTTCCTTTTCTTTTTTTGCTTTTGAAGGAGGGGTTTTTTCAACTGCTACTTCTTTTGCCTTTTCTTTTCTCTCTGTTTTTTCTTCTGTTTTTTTCTTTTTTGCTTTGTTTGCTATTTTTTGTTCTTTCGCTTTTTTCTTTGCATCTTTTTCTTCTTTTTCTTTTTTTAATTCATCATATCTTTTGGGATTTTCATCAATGTCAAGCAAATCTTGTATCTGTTCGTCAGTTAAATCTTCATCAAAAGATTCAAGGTCATACAAAGTTTTTAAAATTTCTTTTGCTTTTTCATAAGTTATATTTTCTAAGTTTTTACAAAAACTTTTTAGTTTTGTCATCAGAATGAACCTCCGGGAACAAAGTCCCTACCTTATTACTTATTTCTCGACAGCGTTTTCTTGGTCTGGAACTTGTTCTGCTTTTATATCAATATTCCAACCTACGATTCGCGAAGCGAGCCTTGCATTTTGTCCTTGTTTGCCTATTGCTAGAGACAATTGGTCATGTGGGACCACAACAAGTATTAATTTTTTCTCTTTATTTACTGAAACTTCGATAATATCTGCAGGACTTAGTGCACGCGTGCATAGTTCAGCGGGATCATCACTCCACTCGATAATATCAATTTTTTCACCTCCGAGTTCTTCTACTACGGCACGAACTCTTGCCCCTTTAAGTCCAACACACGCTCCGATGGGGTCAACATTTGAGTCATTGGATACGACAGCGATTTTGCTTCTTTTTCCGGGGTCTCGTGCTACTGCTTTTATTTCTACGATACCTTCATATATCTCAGGAACTTCATTCTCAAACAGGGCACGAACTAAATTTGGAGTTGCTCTCGATAATATAATTACAGGTCCCCTCTGATTTTTGTCTTTTCTTTCCACTTTCAATACATAAGCCTTAATTCTATCGTTTTGACGATAGATTTCACCTGGGGTTTGTTCTTTAGAAGGTAGTATTGCTTCTGCTTTTCCTAAAGTAACAATTATGTCTCCTTTGTTGATTTTCTTGACAGAGCCTGTAACAAGGTCTCCTTCCCTTTGTTTAAATTCTGCGAATATCTGCTCTTTTTCAGCCTCTTTTATCTTTTGAATAATTACATTTTTTGCTGACTGTGCTGCGATTCTCCGAAAACCTGAAATTTCTACTGGAACCTTTAATAGGTTTCCTATGGCTGCATCTGGATTCATTTTAAGGGCTTCATCAAGGGAAATTTGAGTAGCAGGTTCTTCTATTTTTTCTGATACAGTTCTAATCTCAAAGACTTTGAATTCGAGGGTATCAGGGTCAAGTTCTACGACTACTTTTGACCTTTGACCAATCTCTTTTTTTGCAGCGGCTTCTATAGCACTACGAATTGCCTCTAAAAGGGCATTGCGGTCTATATTCTTTTCTAATTCTAACTGGTCGAGTATTATTTTTAATTCCTGGTTCAAAAGTTTTTCTCCTTTTTTACCGAATCAGATTTACATGTTTGAGGTTTTCCATGTGTATCTGGAATATTTCACCATTAACATTTACAAGCACCATTCCATTTTCGATACCTTGTAAAATTCCTTTAAAATTTTTTTTGCCATTAACAGGCATATCCGTTTGAACTTTAATAGGTTCTCCTGAGAAGCGAATAAAATCCTTCTCTCTTCTAATTGGGCGGTCAAAACCTGGAGAAGACACCTCAAGCATGTATTTTTCTTTTTCTATCTCAATGGTGTCTAGCACATTGCTTAATACACGCGAAACAGCAGCACAATCATCAAGAGTTATTGGATGTAAAGGACTATCAATGAAAATCCGCAATACTTTAGAGTGACCATAAGTTCCGAACTCTAATTCAATTAGTTCGAAACCTTGTTCCATTACATAAGGCTCTAATAGTATCCACAATTTATTTATTCTTTCTTTTGCGAACACTTAAATTTCCAAATTTTATGTGTTTATAATAAGAAAGAGTGGGTTTGCACCCACTCTATTATTATTTTAATAGGTATTTATTTTAACACAGAAAGAGTTATTCTTTCAATAAATTTAAATTATTCCGATTGCATAATTCCTAAATTGTCTGTCCCCTCTACGATATGAGTAATAGTAATTTGAACAATAAGTACACTCTTTTGAAATAAATATTTTACCTTCATTTATTCCAATATTTAATAATTGTTTTTTGTTTGATTGCCATAAATCTACAGTATTTTTATTGGTTACTACTAAACCATCTTTAGAACAAAGGCCTAATAGTTTATCAGGCAAATGATAACAACATGGACCTATTGATGGACCTATTATTGAGATAATATCATCAGGGTTTGAATTAAATTTGTTAACAAATATATTTACTGCTTTAATTACAATGTGTTTTCTTGTTCCTTCTCTACCAGCATGAATGATACCTAGCACAATCTTATTTGGGTCAAAAAGGAATATTGGAACACAATCTGCTACAGAGATACATAAAGCAATTTCTGGAATTTGTGTAATTATCCCATCGGCAACTATTGTTTCTTGGTATTTATCTTCAATGATGCAGATATTATCGGAATGTTGCTGATTCACGCGGTATAATATTTTTGTATAAATGCTGTTTAAATTGAGAATATACTTTATAGATTCTGTTGAATTATTTATCAGGGGATAGCCGTTCCAGTCTTCTTTTCTTATAATACCTGCATATTTTAGTCCTGATTTTTCAATCTGTTCAAAGTGAAACAACTTTACTTGATATCATCCTCTTAATTTTACAGGTTTACTATAATATATATCTGGTTAAGTCTCGACTCTCTAATATGGTTTGCAATCTGTTTTCTACCATCTCTTTGTTGATTAGTATATCTTGATTTTGATAATGCTGAATATCAAACATTATATCTTCAAGGACAACCTCCATAATTGTATACAGTCTACGGGCGCCAATGTCTTCTGTCTCTTGGTTAATTTTCTCGCAATACTCTGCCATTGATTCTATTGCATCATCAGAAAACTTAATTTCTATCTGTTCTGTTTCCACCAGTTCTGTATATTGTCTAATCAAAGAATTCTTTGGTTCTGTTAGAATCCTTTTGAAGTCCTCTTTATTTAGGCTCTTTAGTTCTACGCGAATAGGAAATCTTCCTTGAAGTTCGGGTATCAAGTCGGAAACCTTTGTCATGTGAAAAGCACCCGCAGCGATAAATAAAATGTGGTCTGTTTGGACAGGGCCATATTTTGTTATCACTGTGCTCCCTTCTACAATAGGTAATATATCTCTCTGGACGCCTTCCCGTGATACATCAGGTCCATAAGTGGAAGCGCCACCATGCGATGCAATTTTATCTATTTCATCAAGGAAAATGATGCCTAAATTCTGAACACGGTCAATAGCCTCGCGGGTTACTTGTTCTAAATCAATCAAGTCTTGCAATACCTCTACCTCTAATAGTTTTCTCGCTTCACTTATTTTTACTTTTCTTTTTTTTGGTGATTGTGGCATAATCTTTCCAAACATTTCTTGTAATGTAATCTCCATCTCTTCAAGACTTGACCCAGAAAGGACTTGCATCAAAGGTAGTGTTTTTGAGTCTTTAATCTCAACCTCTATCTCTTTATCTTCAAGTAATCCTTCCCTTAACCGTTCTTTTAATATTTCTTTAGCCTTGTAGAATGTATGCTCTTGTGTTGTCTCAACAGGTTTTTCATCTTCCTGTGAAGGGTCAAAAGGTCTATATTCCTTATTTAGTCTGGGTTGTTTAGGTAAAAGTAGTTCAAGTAGCCTTTCTTCTACAATTTTCTGTGCCTCTTCCCTTTTCTGAGTCTTCATTTCTTCTTTTACCATATTCACTGCGACATCTACTAATTCTCTTATCATAGACTCACAATCTCTACCGACATAACCAATTTCCGTAAATTTGGAGGCTTCTACCTTGATAAATGGGGCATTTACAAGACGAGCCAAACGACGTGCTATTTCTGTTTTCCCAACCCCTGTAGGTCCAATCATAATTATATTTTTAGGAATAATGTCGTCTTTCAATTCTGAACTTATTCTCTGTCGTCGCCAACGATTTCTAAGAGCAATTGCGACTTTTTTCTTTGCCACATCCTGGCCAACTATGTATTTATCCAATTCTTCAACTATCTTTTTTGGAATGAATTCTTCTTCTTTTAGCATGTTAAATCCCCTAATTTGTCTAATTTTTCAAGTCTTCGCTGATGCCTTTCTTCACCTGAAAAAGGTGTATTCAACCATATATTAATAATTTCTAAGCACTGTTCTATGCTTAATATTCTTCTACCTAAACAAAGGGCATTGGAGTTATTGTGTGTGCGTGCTAATTTAGCCATTAAAGGCGTAGTGCAAACTGTGGCTCTAATTCCACGGAAACGATTTGCACTCATAGAAACGCCAAGACCTGTTCCACAGAGTAGTATTCCCATTTCTACTTCGCCTTTCAAAAGTCCTTCACATACTGCCTTTGCAAAATCAGGATAATCAACAGGGTCAGCACTAAAAGTGCCATAATCCACAACTTCTATCCCTTTGTCTTTAAGATATTCAACAATGGTAGGTTTGTATAAAGGTGGAGGTCCTTCATAGCCAGCGTGGTCACAACCAATTCCAATTTTCATATTTTATTCCTTTCTACCTTATTTTCATTCTTAAAGTCCGTTCCAATTCTTCTCTTTTTATAACCCCTTCTCTAATTATCTTTCCTGTTTCAGTTTCAAATATTGTGGAAAGTTCCGATGACATTGACGATTCACCTTCAATGGCTATTGAGATACTCTCTATTGAAAGTTCTGAAACAGAGGTCGCAGGTTTTTCTCCTGTCCTATTGGCAGAGGTAGAGGTAATAGCATGTCCAAACTCCAATGATAATTTTTGGGCTATAGAGTGAGAACTCCAGCGAACACAAACTTTACCTTCTTTATCAGTAAGTTTAGGAGATAATTTACAGTTAGATGGTAGTAATAATGAAAGTGGTCCGGGCCAAAAATTAAGCATGCATGTTATATCAATATCGGAAATTGAAGTAACAAGTTCTTTTATTTGTGTAAGTTTGCCTATCACCAACAGTACAGGTTTATCTTCAGGCCGCCCTTTCACTTTGAATAATTTTTCGATAGCGGCTTCAGAAAAAGGATTCACAGCAAGTCCGTAGACAGTCTCGGTCGGATATGCAACAATTTCATCGTTTTTCAAAGCGTCTACTGCTTGCTGAAACCCTTCTTCATCTGGTAACACTATTTTCATAGTTGAAACACCTTAAAAACTTTGCCATTTTCTGAAATGCTAATGCACGATGACTGATTTTATTCTTCTCTTCTGCTGAAAACTCTGCAAAGGTATTCTCATAATCTAATGGGACAAAAACAGGGTCATAACCAAAACCCTGTTCTCCATAAGGTTGGATTGAGATATGACCTTTGATTTCTCCCCATTCACAATGGGAAAACCCATCAGGCATAACAAGCATTGCACAACAAACAAAGCGTGCAGTCCTTTCGTGCCATGAAACGCCTTCCATTTCTTGTAATAATTTTTGTATATTTTTTTCTGAATCCCCTTCTATACCTGCATATCTTGAAGAGTAGACTCCGGGTCTACCATCAAGAATATCCACTTCTAATCCTGAATCATCAGCCAGTGCCGGTAATTGAAGCATATTTGCACAGGCTCTGGCTTTTATAAGTGCATTTTCTTCATAGGTTGAACCTGTTTCTTCTGGAAGAATTACGGTCGGAAAATCTCTTAAAAATTTCATTTCCCAATCAGGTATATCCATAATTTCCTTGATTTCATGGTATTTATTCTGGTTACCTGTTGCAAGAACAAGAATTTTTTTATTTTTCATTCCAACCAATTACCTTTTTTTGTATTTCAATAACCTGCTGAATACCACATTCAGCAAGGTCAATGCATTTATTCAATTGTTCGCGAGTAAATGTGCCATGTTCGCCACTACCTTGAATTTCAATTAATTCATTTTTAGAATTCATTACAAAATTCATGTCCACGGTAGCCTGGGCATCCTCAAAGTAATCCAGGTCTAATAAATATTCATTATTTACCCATCCCACACTCACAGCAGCGCATATATCTATCACAGGAATCTTTTTTAGAAAACCTTTACCTACTGAGGATTCTAATGCGTCATAGACAGCGACAAAGCCACCTGTTATAGAAGCGGTTCTTGTCCCACCATCAGCCTGGATTACATCACAATCAACTGTTACCTGGCATTCTCCTAATTGACCAAGGTCAAAAACTACTCTTAAACTTCTACCAATCAGCCGACTAATCTCTTGAGACCTTCCTTTCCGAATAGATTCCCTATCTCCTCTCTGAGAAGTGGCTCCTGGAAGCATACCATATTCAGCAGTAATCCAACCTCGTCCCGAATCTCTTAGCCATGGTGGTAGTCTATTTTCTACAAAAGCAGTGCATATTACCTTTGTATCTCCAAAGGAAACCAAAACAGAGCCGTGTGCATGCTTTGTATAATTTCTCTCAATCGTAATAGGTCGAAGTTCATTATTTGCTCGATTATAAGACCTCTGCATATTCGTTATTTTCCTCAACATTTGCAAGTCAAAAGGATAATAAACAAATTTCTTTTGCATCTAATATCTACCGACAAGTTTATAAATTATCTATACAACACAAACTTAAATAAGATAAAATTATGGTAAAGACGGAACGGGTGGTGTATTGTTTTGTAGTTCAATTTCGAGCAGTCTTTTCTTAATTGCTTCGTCCTCTTCTCCAATATTATTATCCTTCGCCTCTTTTTGTGTTTCTTTCACATCTTTATGATATTTCTTTATCAGATTTTCCCAGATAGGGTCTTCCTGCAATACTTCTACTGTTTTTTTAAGTTGCGAGTCTTCAATTGTCTCTTCGGATGCATTCTTCCTGCGGAAATATTCTTTCATTAGTTTAACGGCATCTTCTCCTGCTGTTTTAGCAATCTCATTTAGCAACTGTTCTTGTTCCTGTATTTTTTCTTGTGATATACGAACCATCTCATTACCGGAAACAGTCCCGTGATTTTGTTCATTTATCTTTGTTGGGTCTTTTTCGTAAGACTTATACATCTGCAAAGCCAACAGTCGCTCTTCTTCATCTGTCATAACGACTTCAATATCT
This sequence comes from Candidatus Hydrogenedens sp., assembly GCA_035370665.1. Taxonomy (GTDB): domain Bacteria; phylum Hydrogenedentota; class Hydrogenedentia; order Hydrogenedentales; family Hydrogenedentaceae; genus Hydrogenedens. The sequence goes on along the minus strand of DAOOVZ010000098.1, from coordinate 3,781 downwards.
GGCAATATACCCTGATGGTCTATTGTAACACCTGCTGGAGTATAGTAAAGGGCAGTTGTTAATCTAAGTGCTGTTTCATTTTTCGGTGGTAAAGGTATAATTGTTTGAACACTACCTTTTCCATAAGTTTTCTCACCGACAACAAGCGCTCTCTGATGATATTGTAATGCACCTGTTACAATTTCTGAGGAACTTGCTGTCTGGTCATTCACAAGAAGTATTATAGGTATATTTAAGGGTAATATAGGCTTATTCTTAGTTTTTAATTCTAAATCTTTACCATCTTCCTGAGTTAATTGTCCTCTACTTCGAGTATATGTTACCAGTGAATCTTTTGGAAGGAAAAGTTCACAGACCTGCTGTGATGCAGTTAATAATCCACCGGGATTCCACCTTAAATCCAGAATAAGCCCTTTAATGCCTTTGTCTAACATTTCTTTAACTGCCTTTTTTATATCGTTTGCAGTATTCTCCTTAAAATCAGAAATGCGTATATAGCCGTAACCAGAAGGTAGAATTCTATTTTCTTTTATACTTTCCAAAGGAACTTTTGCACGTTCAACCATAACATCAAAAGTCTCATTGTTTTTTTCTGAATGAGGTCTTTCGATAGTTAATTTTACCTTTGTGCCAATAGGCCCACGAATTTTCTCTGCTGCTGCACTTAATTTTTCCTGTTCTGACATACCTGGCTTCCAGAGTTGTTCCACAGGCACATCATCAATCTTTCGAATAATATCAAAGGGTTTTAACCCGGCACTTATTGCAGGAGAATTAGGTATAGGCATAAAAACAATTACATTTTGATTATCATCCATTTTTATCGAGACTCCGATTCCTTCAAACTCTCCTTGAGTATCATCGCGCAGTGTTTTTAGGTCAGAAGCACTTACATAAGAACTATGTCGGTCGAGACTACTCATCATGCCGACTAAAGCACCTTCTACCACTTTATTAATATCTACCTCTCTTACATATTCATCAAGTATTGTTTGTAATGTGTGCCCAATCGGCTCAATCGCTTGATATATGTCTGTTTTATTGCCTTGAGCAGATATTTTAGGTGCAAAACCGTTAGTCAAAAGAGCAATTATTGCTAACAGAAAAATAAAAATAGATAAAAATTCAAACTTGCTATTTCGATTTGCCATATTTTTAATCCTATTGTTTTTAGTAATTTAATATCACAAAAATATTGAGTGTAGTTTATCAAATTTTACGATATAACTTCGAATACCAAATCTATTAAGAATGCTTATATAAGAAACTCTTAAAATTTTAATCTCCTCTTGTGTTATAATTTTATTCTTAAATCTTGATGATTAGAAGTCTTTATATTTGTTAATTAGGAGTAATAATTTTGTATGCCAAATAAAGATAATAATCATGAACAAAACAATTTAACAAATGGAACTCTTCCTGTTCCAACTACTTTTGATATTCCCGATACTTTACCTCTATTAATATTAGAAGATATTGTAGCATTTCCAATGGCAATGATTCCTATACATGTTACAAGTTCCAAAGAAAAGATGTTAATTGAGGATGTATCTAAATCACATCGCCTTGTTGCCTTATTGACAGTGAGACCTGAAAAAGAAAATCAATCTACAAAATCTCAATTTAGCACTTACTCCATCGGTTGTATCGGAAGAATTCTTCAGGTTCATAATGTTCCTGATGGAAGTTTAAATGTTCTTATTCAGGCTACACAAAGATTTTTTTCTGGTGGTATTATGCGTGAATCACCCTACCCAATTGTAAAAGTGCTGTTGATAGAAGAGCCTGAAATCAATATAAAAGAAATTGAGCCTGTCGCACTTGCAATAAAAACACAGATGGAAGAATTAGTTAAAAATAATCCTAATATTCCAGAAGGAGCTGCGTCTTTTCTGAGCAGTATTGAAGACCCCGTTTTCCTCCTTGCATTAGTCGCTACCAACATCAGATTGAAAGTTGAGGAACGACAGGAAATTTTGGAGACCCCTGATTTGAAATCTCGTATGCTTAAATTAGTGGAAAAGTTACAATATCAGGTTGAAGTTGCTCAGGCTTCTACAAAAATTAGAGAGGATGTCCAGAAAACTATTGAAAAAAGTCAAAAAGAATTTTTCTTACGAGAGCAATTAAAAGCCATACAAAAGGAATTAGGAGATACCGAAGGAAAGGAACATGAAATTAGTGAATATAAACAAAAAATTGAGGCATTGAAAACACCAGAAGAGACAAAAAAAGAATTGGTGCGTGAATTGAATCGTCTCTCTTATATGAATGAGCAATCCCCAGAATATCATGTAATCATCTCTTATTTAGACACAGTATTGGAACTACCATGGGGCATGCTCACAGAGGACAGACTTGACTTAAATGAAGCAGATAAAATTTTAAATGAGGACCATTATGGATTGGATAAGGTAAAGAAGCGGATTTTAGAGTATCTGGCTGTTAGGAAATTGAAGCCAGATACTCATGGTCCTATTTTATGTTTTCAAGGTCCACCAGGAGTAGGAAAAACTTCATTAGGACAATCCATTGCTCGTTCGTTAGGAAGAAAATTTGTTCGTGTCGCTTTGGGTGGTATTCACGATGAAGCAGAGATTAGAGGACATAGAAGAACATATATTGGTGCTATGCCGGGAAGAATTATATCAGGGATACGAAAAGCAGGTTCTCAAAATCCAGTATTTATGTTAGACGAAATTGATAAATTAGGCGCCGATTTTCGAGGGGACCCATCCTCTGCATTACTTGAAGTATTAGACCCAGCACAAAATCACTCTTTCGTTGACAATTATATTGGTGTTCCCTTTGACCTATCCCATGTCCTATTTATTGCTACGGCAAATGACCTTGAACCTATTCCATGGGCACTTCGCGACCGTATGGAAGTGCTAACTTTGCCCGGATATACCCTTGAAGAAAAAATTGAAATTGCAAAAAGATACCTTATACCTCGCCAGATTGAAGCACATGGACTTAAAAGAAAACACTTATCTATTCGAAAAGACGCTCTGGAAAAAATTATTTCAAATTATACACGAGAATCTGGGGTCCGCAATCTTGAGCGTGAAATTGCAAATATATGTCGAAGGGTTGCAAAGCAGGTTGCTTTAAATAATAACGAAAAAGCCATTATAACAAAAGAGAATCTCAAAGAATATCTGGGTCCAGAAAGGGTTTACAATGATTTTATCTCACGCACTAAAATACCTGGTGTAGTAATTGGTCTTGCCTGGACACCCACAGGTGGAGATATTTTATTTATTGAGGTTACATCAATGCCCGGAAAAGGCAACCTTTTGCTTACTGGACAATTAGGTGATGTCATGAAGGAATCAGCACAAATAGGATTGAGTTATTTGCGTTCAATTGCACCTAAACTTAACATTTCTAACGAAGTATTTTCTAACAACGATATTCATATTCATGTCCCGTCAGGGGCTGTTCCGAAAGACGGTCCAAGTGCTGGTGTTACTATACTTACTGCATTAACCTCGTTGCTAGCAAAAAGATGCGTTCCACACGACCTCGCTATGACAGGAGAAATTACATTAAGCGGAAGTGTCCTGCCTGTTGGAGGGATTAAGGAAAAGGTATTAGCAGGTGCAAGAGCCGGAATTAAACAAATTATTTTACCCCAAAAGAATAAAGATGACCTTGAAGAAGTGCCCGTAACTGTGCAAAGAAAAATTAAGTTTCATTGGGTTTCTCATGTAAACGAAGTGTTGAAAATTGCACTCGGTATTGATATTGCAAAGTAACAATTATGAACAAAGAGTCT
>DAOOVZ010000097.1:0-11321 GCA_035370665.1 Candidatus Hydrogenedens sp. | reverse complement strand
CCTAATTTTTTTAATATTTGAGGAAGCATTCCTGCATGACCAAAACTATCAGGAGCAAAGGCGACTGTTGCTTTCTTACCAAATGTTTTTTGAAAAAATTTTTGTGAATATAATCCATGTCGGACAAACGATTCACCACAAGGAAGATTGCAATCAGGTTCTACATAAAACGCCCCTACAATCTCCCATCTTCCTTCTTCTACCTTGCGTTTAATTTTTTTTATTAACTCGGGCTCTGTGCTTAGTATCCATTCATAAAAACAGGAACTTCCCGCTGTAAATTTTAAATCAGGAAATTCTTCCATTAGATTAAGCACACTTCTAAAAGTGCTTAGCACCTCTGTATAACCCTCTGTCCATTGCCAGAGCCACACGGGGTCAATGTGAGCATGCCCAATAAAATGTATTGTTTTCTTCTGTTTACTTTTTGGCATAGCATACCCTTTTATTTTTATTTTACCATTTATATAAGGATTAATGTTATTACTAATTGAACTTGCTACTGTCTACTAAAGATTTTCTAATGTTTTTAGAGGATACTTAGGTCTCACATTTGTTTTTTAGGAGGGATATTTTCCTCTGAGCGTTTTAGGAATAGGTCTCTAAAAACCATTGCTATCCAGAGCATAAATGGCATAGTTAGATAAAACTGTATCACAGCCACAGGTAATTCACTATATTCTTTTAATATTTCTTGATAGCGGAGCACAATTACTATGAATAAGATATGTCCCAGAATGATTATGACTGAACCCCATATTATTTTTTTAAGTCTACTTAACCACGATATTCGGGTAACCAACATTAATGAAATAAAAGGAGGCAGGTTTGTTATTAATAAAGCAATAGGTGAGGTTTTTTCAAACTCATAACCTTGAATGAGAAAATAGATTGTAGAACCTGTATTTAAGAATCCTGATGGACGCACCCCACCTGCCAAAATGGGAACCCCCAGCACAAACCTTAAAACTGAACCTGATATTTGCACAAGTATCCAGCCATAAATTGGAATAAGCCACCACCAGATACATACCAGAGGTATTACGATAACGATAAACTTAATGCAGAAGGCAAGAGTCTGAACCAGTGGCAATAATGTTCTTCTCTGAAAAATTTGTGATATACGTTCTCGGAAAGATACTCCTTTCTTCTCCTCGGCATACACAACAAATTCAATCCATACAAGCCAGACGGCTACTACGAAGACGATATAAATAGCCTGCCACACATAATAGTGTAAAAATTCAAACCATTTTCCACCTGCATTCAATGCCCCCACCACAGCAAGAAAACTCAAACGGAATATGTTAACAAAATACATTAACGGAATTCCGACAATGACACCTAACAGTTTTTTTCTAAAAAAAGTAGGGAATGCTATTATGGCTGCAAAAAAAATAGCCATAATCTCAATAGCACCGCATTCAGAAATAATTACAAATGGAAAAACATACCCACTTATTTTTTGTCTTTCCTCCGGATTTTTCTGTGCCTCTTCATCCTGGAATAGCAATGAGTGCAATTCGTCGTTATATTTTGCCAATAAACTTGCTTTCTCAGGCTCAGATAAATTGTGATTATTTTTTAGTTCACTAATCTTTTCTTCAATTCTTGTTATCTTCTGGGTTAATCCCTCTCTCAATACAAACACCACTCGAGGACCTAACTTCGTCTGCACTCCTTGCTCCCTTGCTCTCTGTGCACGATAAGACCACTGCTCCCAGGGTGTCAATGGACCTTTCTTTACATTAATATAATCCTCTGGCGATGGTTGCTCTGCACCTCTTGCCCAGGCTACCAACCATGCTCGACATTCTTCTGGCGATTTATCCAGAGGCAAGCCTTCTAATGCTGAACTGTCTCCTATCTTATTCAATACCCAGGAAGTATGAACTGCTAATGTAAATAAATAACGGTCATTAAAAGTCGTGGGTATCAAATACCGGTATGCTGTTAAAAAACTTATTACAACAATTATAAAAATCACGACAAATCTTAAAGCAGGGTTTCTATACCATGAACTTTTTGGAGTTGATTCCTCTTTTTTATGTTCATCTTTCTCTATATTTTCATACATATACCATTACCTTAATAATTTTAATACAACCATTATTAAATTAAGAGAATTTATTGTTTTTTAAGAAAATAAAGCAGATGTTTGATAATATGCATAAGAAAGTATTATAATACCATAACCTCATTTTAATTCCATAAAATAATATCAAAATACTTTTTATGACTCCCAAATGGAAGGGAGTTTTTTTAATCTTTACGAAACATTTTTATATATAAAGATGTTTCCCAAACCTCAAAACATAAATAGGAGATGAAAATCTATGGGTAAAAAGTATGTGTATTCCTTTGGAGGTGGTAAGGCAGAAGGTAGAGCAGACATGAAAGAAATTCTTGGAGGGAAAGGTGCTAACCTCGCTGAAATGGCAAATTTAGGGATACCTGTTCCTGCAGGATTTACAATTTCTACAGAAATGTGCACAGAATATTATGCAAATAAGGGAAAACTTCCTTCCTCTCTTGTTGATGATGTAAAGAAAGCCATGCAAAAAGTAGAGAAAATTATGGGCAAAAAATTTGGCGACACCAAAAATCCTTTGTTGGTATCTGTCCGTTCTGGTGCGCGTATCTCCATGCCCGGTATGATGGAAACCGTGCTCAATGTAGGTCTTTGTTCTAAAACCATTCCGGGACTAATCGAAAAGACAAAGAATGAACGCTTTGTATATGACGCATATCGGCGGTTGATTATGATGTATGCTGATGTCGTGATGGAAAAAGCAGCAGGTATCGAACCTGAGAAGGAAGATATGGCTGTCCGCAAACAGATGGAAGCCGCTATGGAGGAAATGAAGCAGCAAAGAGGGGTAACACTGGATACGGAACTCAATGCAGATGACCTTAAAGAATTGAGTAAGAAGTTTAAGCAAATTGTAAAAGATACATTGAAAAAAGAATTTCCTGATGACCCAAATGAACAATTGTGGGGTGCGATAAAAGCAGTATTCCAGTCCTGGAATGGAAAGCGAGCCATTGCTTACCGCCGTATTGAAAAGATTCCCGATGATTGGGGGACAGCCGTAAATGTTCAATCTATGGTGTTTGGGAATCTGGGCGATACTTCTGCAACCGGTGTTGCCTTCACTCGTAACCCCGCCACAGGTGAGAATAAGTTCTATGGTGAATGGCTTATTAATGCACAGGGCGAAGATGTAGTTGCAGGGATTCGCACTCCTTACCCTTTGAACGAAGCCACAAAGACCCAAGAGAATCAACATCTACCATCATTAGAAAAACTTATGCCTAAAACTTATAAAAATTTAGTGGACATTCGAAATAAATTAGAGAAACATTTTAAAGATATGCAGGACATTGAGTTCACCATAGAAGAGGGTAAATTATATATGCTACAAACACGCACAGGGAAACGGACAGGAATAGCAGCTGTCCGGATTGCAGTAGATATGGTGAATGAAAAATTGATTGATAAAAATACTGCAATTATGCGTGTCAGACCTACTCAATTAGATGAGTTCTTACATCCTATGCTTGACCCTGAAAAGGAGAGGAATGCAAAATTACTTGCTAAAGGTTTACCTGCTGGTCCTGGTGGTGCAGTAGGAAAAGTTGTGTTGACGGCAGACAACGCTGAAGCCTGGGCAAATAGAGGCGAAAAAGTTATTCTTGTCAGAGAAGAAACTTCTCCTGAAGATGTGCACGGTATGCACGCTGCAGAAGCCATCTTAACCGCAAGAGGAGGTATGACCTCTCATGCTGCCTTAGTCGCAAGAGGTTGGGGTAAATGCTGTATCGTAGGCTGCGGAAACTTACATATTGACCTCGATAAAAAAGAAATTCATGTGGCTGGTGAAACCTTAAAAGAGGGCGATTGGATTTCCATGAACGGAAGTTCAGGCAAAGTATACAAAGGTTCTCTTAATGTTATTCCGGCACAACCTGAAAAAAATAAATGGTTTGCTATCATAATGAAATGGGCTGATGAGACTCGTGAATTGAAAGTCCGCACAAATGCAGAACGCCCTGACGATGCAGCCAAAGCCGTTGAATTTGGCGCTGAAGGTATCGGTCTTGCCAGAACTGAGCACATGTTTTTCCAGCCAGAAAGAATTATTCACATGCGCGAAATGATTCTTGCAAAAAATCAAGAAGAACGCCGTACCGCTGTAATGAAACTTTTACCTTTCCAGAAAGAAGATTTCATTGGTATATTCAAAGTCATGAATGGTAAACCTGTTACTGTCCGTTTGCTTGACCCGCCTTTACACGAATTTGTTGGTAGTCTATTGGATGACCCAGAAGAATTAAAAAATCTGGCAAAACTTTGCAATGTCAGCGTAGAAGAAATTAAAGCACGTGTAGAAAAATTGCATGAATTAAATCCTATGCTAGGTCATCGTGGTTGTCGTTTAGGCATTACCTATCCCGAAATAACTGAAATGCAAGCTCGTGCTATCCTTGAAGCTGCAGGAACATTGATTAAACAAAAAGTGAAGGTTCTACCGGAAATAATGGTTCCACTTGTTGGAACAAAACAAGAATTGGACCATCAAGTTGCAATAATTCATCAAGTAGCTAAAGATGTGATGAAAGAAATGAATGTTAAAATTAATTATATGGTAGGAACAATGATTGAAGTTCCTCGTGCCGCTTTGACAGCAGATAAAATTGCAGAAACGGCAGAGTTCTTCAGCTTTGGAACAAATGACCTAACGCAAATGGGATTTGGCTTCTCACGCGACGATATTGGAAGTTTCTTACCCATTTATTTAGAAAATAAAATCCTGCCTGCTGACCCATTTGAAATTTTAGACCAGGAAGGAATTGGACAGTTAATAAAAATGGCAGTTGAAAAGGGAAGAACTACAAGACCTGATTTAAAATGCGGTATTTGTGGTGAACACGGTGGCGAACCCTCTTCTGTAAAATTCTGTCATCGTGTCGGCTTAAACTATGTTAGTTGCAGTCCTTATCGCGTTCCTATTGCAAGGTTCGCCGCAGCACAAGCAGCAATTGAAACACCAAGAAATAAAAAAGTAAAGTCTACAAATAAAGCGAAACAAAAGAAGACTTCAAAGAAAAAGTAATCTTTAACCACAGTATAAATTTTAAAACCGTTTCTGAAGTTTATTCAGAAACGGTTTTTCTATATAAACCCTCTCACTTTTATTTTTTATCCTGAGACTTTAATTCTTCTACAAGGGCAATATATGACTGCATTGCTTGTTCTTGTGAAGTCCCTTCCAGTGCCTTCCATGTATCATACTTTGCCCTGCCTACAAAATCCATCATGCCCGGACGGGAACCCTTACAATCACCTTCTGTTGCCTGCTTATACAATCCGTATAAACGCAATTTTGTCTGGGCATCAGGTGCTTCAGATAACTGGGTAACATCTTTTACTGCTTGTTCAAATTTTGCTTTCAAATCTTCCGACATGATTTATTCCTTTCATTATTTGTATGTTTACAAAATTATACTTACCATTAAGTATAATTAATAGTAAAATATAAATATACCCTATGTCAACTTAAATCTTATATAAAAATCCCTTTATTTTTAATAGACTGTAATATTATATCGTTATATAAATATTTATGGAGTGTTAAGAAGTACACAAAAGAAAATTTTCACAATGTTTATTGGTGGTAAAAGAATAATAGATTTTTAAAACTGAATAAAAATACATGCAGCAAGGATAATTTTTTAATTATTTTTCTTGCAAAAATTCAATCTACTTACAAACAATGAATTAAATCTATCCTTTATTGCCTATTAGAGGTGAAATTGCTGTCAACAAACTAGCAACCGCAGTAAGAACTGTTGCAATAATAGTAATAATTGTGCCAGCATCAGCAGTTTCAAGAGCGATGTTTTTCCGAGTCATTATTCTTGTGTGTTTCATTAAGTATCTCCTTAATTAAATTTCCTTAAAAGCATACATCTAAAATAATCCCTTATATTAACTATTATACAAATTTTATGAAATAATATCACATCTATTATTCAAAAAATAAGTAAGGAAACTAAATCCCGCTTGTTTTTTAAATACTTTGAGTATATTATCAATTTGTAGGTTTTACTTCTGTAAGTGGGGTAGGTGTTCCTTCTTTATTTCCATGACTCACTGCCTCTTTTACCAGAGGGATAATTTGTTCAGCAGGTAAAACAATGACCAGAGTATTACTTTCTACTTCATCTTTCCATTCCTGAATTACCCGCAAAGTGCCAATACCGACAAACTTACCATCCATTGAAAATAGAGGCGAACTCAAAATATCAGAAGAACGACCTTGATTTAATGTATAAAACAAAAATGGTTTTTCTATAATACTTTCAACTCTCAAAATTGTTGCGGTGTGAGAACGCCGTGCTACCTTGCCATGTTGCATAATTAATAATAATGGGTCTAATACCTGTGGAATTGAAATATTTTCTTTTTCCAACAAAATTTTTGTAACATCTTCCGGTATTTTTTCCTTAGCGCTAATTACCATTATATCTCTATCCTTATCCTGTAAAAGCACCTCCGCAGCGATTTCCTTTTCATCCTTAAAAATCATTTTTATTGAAGCAATATTGATATTAATCGAATTTCTAAATTCTTGGTCAATAAGGATAGAAGGGTCAAGTGCCGAAAGAGCAAGTATTGCGACTCCGGGAGGCGAAACCAAAACGGCAGTGCATTGTCCAACCGATTCCTCCTCACTATCTGAGGTAGTTATTAATAAGTTTGCACGCACTGTGATTACAGAAGAAGCAACTTGTTGAAAAACCTTCCTTCCTGATTCGGCTATTTCATCTGAAAATGCAAAACAGGAACAAAATAAAATGCAACTTGATAAAGAGATAATAAAAGAATTTCTTAACCTCATAATAACTTCTATCTGCCTCCTAATTGATTAGAATAATATATTAAAACTTGCATAAAAACATGTAAATTATTATAACACAATCTTACAAAAATTTCCTTGGTAAATAAACAATATACAATAAGAATAATAATTCAAATAGTTTTAAAGTGAGGATATTTATATGAAATTTGTGGTATTATATAAGAATAATTTAAGTTAACGAAGTATTTATTTAGTGGAAATAATAAAAATGGCTGTACTTGATAACATCAATTCTCCAGAGGATATAAAGACATTATCATTAGAACAGTTAGAAGAACTGGTAAATGAAATCAGAGAGAAAATCATTGCTACCGTTCTAAATAATGGTGGGCATCTGGCTTCCCCTCTTGGAGTTGTTGAATTAACTATTGCCCTACATTATGTTTTTGATATTGGGAAGGATGTTCTCATCTGGGATGTAGGACATCAAGCATATACACATAAGATATTAACAGGTAGAAATCACAACTTTGAAACACTGCGTCAAAAAGAAGGCATTAGTGGCTATCCGCGTTTGGAAGAGAGTCCTCTGGATTTCTTTGGGACAGGCCATAGTTCTACCTCTATTTCCGCAGCGTTGGGCATGGCAATTGCCCGTGACCTACGAGGTGAAGATTATCATGTTATTGCTGTTATTGGTGATGGTGCAATGACAGGTGGTATGGCAATGGAGGCATTAAGCCATGCTGGGAATCTCGAGAAAAACCTACTCGTAATATTAAACGATAATGAAATGTCTATAGCCCGCAATACTGGCGCTCTGGCTCGATATTTTAATCGGCTTATTATGGCTTATCCTTATAAAAGAGCAAAAGAAGATGTGGGCAGTTTTGTAAAAAAGATTGTAGGAAAAAGAGTCACGCGGACTATTCATGATTTAGAAAAATCTGTAAAAGGTTTCATCACTAAAGGTATGCTATTTCAGGAATTAGGTTTTAATTATATCGGTCCGGTAGATGGTCATGATTTGCCACTACTAATTGAATGTTTTAAAAACTTAAAATATTTTACAGGTCCTGTGCTATTTCATTGTAGAACGGAAAAAGGCAAAGGTTTCAAAGAAGCAGAAGAAGACCCACAAAAATATCACGGCGTTAAACCTAAAAAAATATTTAAATCAGATGAGGAAGGTGATGGAGTTCCTCTAATTCAACCAGTTGAAGGACCCACTAAAAGTTTTACAGAACACTTCGGCGAAGCGATATGTAGACTTGCAGAGACCGACAATCGAATCATTGCTATTACCGCGGCTATGCCCGCAGGAACAGGTCTGACTGAGTTCGCTCAAAAATTTCCTGACCGATTTTTCGATGTGGGAATATGCGAACAGCATGCAGTAACGCTTGCTGCTGGGTTAGCTGCCCGTGGATTTCGACCTGTCGTAGCCATATATTCTACTTTTATCCAACGGGCTTATGACCAGGTTATTCACGATGTATGTTTACAAAATTTGCCCGTGACCTTTGCTATTGACCGTGCAGGACTTGTAGGTGAAGATGGTGCAACACATATAGGCACTTTTGACCTCTCTTTTTTGAGGTTGATACCGAATTTGAAGTTATGTTCTCCACGCGATGGCTATGACCTCGAAAAACTCCTTGAAATCGCAATCTTACAGGGTAAACCCATTGCTATTCGCTATCCCAAAGCACAGGCAATTCCCACAGGTCCAATCAAGGACCGAAATTATATGGGAGCAGATATATTACTCTCAGGGACTGACGGCTACTTTATAGCAACTGGTTCAGAAGTTAATAATTGTATACAGGTGGCAAAATGCCTCCAAAATATGGGTATATCCATAGGGGTTCTTGATATAAGGTGGGTAAAACCATTAGATACTCGAACACTTAATAGCCTTTCAACATCGAGATTGTTCATCGTTGAAGAAAATACTTTAATCGGTGGTTTGGGTAGTGCTATTCTTGAATATTTCAATGATAATTTATCCACAGAAGATATAAAAATATATCGTTTGGGCGTTCCGGATATATTTTGCCAACACGCTTCAAGAGAAGAGCAGTTAAAAATGGTTGGTCTTTCCGTTGACGCACTTACTCAGAAAGTTATTGATACTTTTGAACAAACGCATCAAATATCCAGGAATATCACAAATCTATCCCATTTCTAAAAACTTGCTAATCTGAAAAGTTGTAAAAAAATGCGGATTTATGATAATCTTTAAACCCGAATGTTTTTTAAGCATGAGGGGCGAGTGGCGGAATTGGCAGACGCGCTGGACTTAGGATCCAGTACCGCGAGGTGTGCGGGTTCAACTCCCGCCTCGCCCACATTGAAAGAATAAACAGTAAATTAACTAAAAGTAACTTTAAAATAGGTTTTTTCTTATGTCAGAACCAACAGAAAATAATGAAAACAAACCACTATCTTCTGAAAATGAAACAGATGAAGAAGTGAAAACTACAAATGATACTTCTCCAGAAGAACAGGCTACACAGGAAGTTTCTGGACATAAACATCATCACCACGCTGACGATGAAGTTGAGGAAGAGTTTAAATTTGAAAAAGACCCTGAATTTGAAATTGATTACAAAGGGGATTGCTTATATTCCGTTAAAATTACCATTCCCGCTGTAAATATTAAGAATCAAACGAACAAAGATATAGAAGAATTAAAAGAACATGCAGAAGTCCCGGGTTTTCGTAAAGGCAAAGCCCCTGCATGGCTGATTGAAAATAAATTTGGGAAACTTGTTCGAAGCGAAGCCAGAGAAAAAGTTATATCCGCAGCAGTAAAAAAACTAGTAGAAGATAATAAGTTCAATGTTTTTTCTACCCCACATTTTGAAGGGTTAGATGAACTTGATAAACTGCCAGATGACGAAGATATTACTTTCATAGTTTCATTTGAAGTGGCACCGAAATGTGAACTGGGCAAATACCGTGGAATTGAGTTGGAACGAAAAATATTTGTTCCCGATGACAACATAATTTTAGAACGATTAGAAACATTACGAAACCGCTTTGCAATTTATCAATCTGTCCCTGATGCTGAAATTGCAGAAGGAGACCAGGCTATTATAGATTTTAATGGCACTGTGGATGGTGAAAGTTTCGCAGGTGGAAGTGCTACAAACTATCCATACATCGTTGGGTCAAAAAGATTCTTTGGTAAGTTTGAAGAAGCACTTATTGGTGCTAAAGTTGGTGAAACTAAAAACTGCGAAGTAGAATTTCCTGAAGATTATCCAAATCAAAATCTTGCAGGCAAGAAGGCACTTTTCGAAATCAAGGTTAAGGAAATCAAACGGAAAGAATTGCCTCCATTAGACGATGAATTTGCAAAACAAGTGGGTTCAGAAAACCTCGAAGACTTAAAACAGAAAATAAGGGAAGAACTGGAAGAAGCAATTGCAAAAGAATCCGATAAAGGACTTGAACTGCAAGTCATTGACCAGGTTATCGCAAATAGCAAATTTGAAATTCCTAAATCACTTATTGAAGAGGCAACACAAGAACAGATAGAAAATGACATTCAGCGAATGTTAAAAATGAGAATCCCTATGTCAGAGATTGAAAAACAAAGGGAACAGATAGAAAATAGTGCAAAAACAACTGTAGAAAAAATGATTAAATGGAATACATCTGTCGTTGAAATAGCAGAGGCAGAAGGAATAGAAGTAGCCGATGAAGATTATGAAAACGAAGCACAGAACCTCCAGGGAAAGACAGGCATAGATTTAGACACTATTCGTTCATTTGTTGAGGGAGAGGGAAAAGATAATGTTACTGAAGCAATCATTCGTAGAAAAGTAGTGCAATTAATCCTCGATAATGCGAAGATAGTTGATAAAGTCATTCCCCGTGAAGAATGGGAAAAATCAAATGAATAAAAAACCTAAGAACAGTAAAAAACCTATGATGAAAGACCCATTAGAACCTTTATTAAAACATGGAATCAATCCTTACTCTATCAATCCAATTTGCCCTGAAAATGTAACTATATACCAGCAGACAAGCCGTGGTGAAAGGGCTTATGATATATATTCCCGTTTGCTTGAAGACAGAATTGTTTTCCTAGGTATGCCCATTGATGATTATGCAGCAAATTACATTATCGCTCAATTGCTTTACCTCGAAGCAGAAGACCCCGACAAAGAGATTAACCTTTATATAAACAGTCCCGGCGGTAGCGTTACCGCAGGTCTGGCAATCTATGATACCATGCAATTCATCCGTCCAGAAATCATAACCATTTGCCTCGGTCAGGCAGCAAGCATGGCGGCGGTTTTGATGTCAGCAGGAACTCCGGGGAAAAGATATGCCCTGCCTTTTTCACGATTCTTACTCCATCAACTTATGGGAGGTGTGCAAGGACAAGCCACAGATATAGCAATCCAGGCACAAGAGATTGTCCGTATCGGCGAAACCATT
>DAOOVZ010000096.1:0-11505 GCA_035370665.1 Candidatus Hydrogenedens sp. | reverse complement strand
GCACCCAGTGAAAGCGAAAAGATTATTGAGGTTATGGGTCGGTTATGCTATCGTTCATTTGAGCCGGGCTTGAATCCAAATGTTACAAAGGTTCGTCATGGTAATAGTTCCTATATCAATCACCTTATTGAGGTTGGACATGGCAGTGTTCTGGAACATGCTTACCTGAATTTTATATTTGCGGATGTAAGCCGTGTAATAACCCATGAGTTGGTTCGTCATAGAGCAGGCACAGCAATTTCTCAGGAGTCACTACGCTTTGTTCGTCTGGAAACTCTATCAATGTATATCCCAACACACATTAGAGAAAATGAGAAAGGTATGGAGATTTTTGTTAGGACAGTAGAAGAGATGGAACGCATTCAGAAAGAACTGTCCGATTTATTTGAATTAGATAAACACCCATTTGAAGTAAAAAAACAAATTACTTCCAGTCTTCGTCGCATTGCACCGATGGGTGTTGCAACTACAATTGGCTGGTCCTGCAATCTAAGGACTTTAAGACATGTAATTGAGCAACGCACAGACCCTGCTGCTGAAGAGGAAATAAGATTTTTATTTGGTCTTGTTTTTTCAATTGTTAAAAATCGTTATCCAAATATCTTTGCTGATTATGAAGTTGAAGAGGTAAATGAAATACCCTGGGTCAAAACCAAACACAAAAAAGTTTAATTTGATACATGTTTTCAGAAATGATTTTTTTTAATTAAACATAAATGGATTATATGAATAAGGGAGAAGAGTATGTTATTTTCAATTCGTGAAAGATTTAAATTAGATGAAGATTTTATAAATCAGTATAAAGACAGGCAACCTGAATGGGGTCCTCTTGGATATATTACCTACAAGCGCACTTATGCCCGTATTGTTCCAGAGAGTGATGGTCGAACAGAAGAATTTTGGGAAACCCTTCGGCGAGTGATAGAGGGTTGTTATACTATCCAGTGGAATCATTGTTTAAATCTGAAATTGCCGTGGAAGCAGGACAAAGCCCAACGCTCTGCACAGGAGATGTTTCGTTTAATGTGGGAGTTCAGGTTCCTTCCACCGGGTCGAGGTCTCTGGATGATGGGCACAGACTACATCTATATGCGGGGCTCTGCCGCATTGAATAATTGTGCCTTCGTATCTACAGAAGATATTGACATGGATTTTGCTGAACCGTTTTGCTTTTTAATGGATATGTCCATGTTAGGAGTTGGGGTTGCCTTTGATACAAAAGGGGCAGACAAAGTTGTGATACAAAAGCCACAAACTGGCGAGTATGTGCATGTTGTAGACGATTCTAAAGAGGGTTGGGTAGATTTAATCCGTGTGATTCTAAATTCCTATGTAGGCAGAGGATTACGACCTGCAAAAATTGATTATTCGCAAATTCGGCCTATGGGTTCACCTATTCGCACTTTTGGTGGAATTGCACCTGGACCGGGTCCTTTAATTGAATGCGTTCAGAATATTGATATTGTTCTTCAGCCTCGTATTGGACATCGAATTTCGTCCACAGATATAACTGATTTAATGAACATTATTGGCAAGTGTGTTGTTTCCGGTGGAGTTCGCAGAACGGCTGAATTAGTTCTGGGCTTGCCTGATGATGATGAATATTTAAAACTGAAAGACCCACGGCTTCACGAGGATAGGCTTATGGCATGGCGTTGGGCTTCCAATAATAGTGTCATTGCCAGAGAGGGGATGAGTTATCATAAGACAGGCAAACAGTCTTCTTTTAATGGTGAGCCTGGTTATTTCTGGCTTGAAAATGCCCGTGCTTATGGAAGGCTTAAAGACGGTCCAAATTGGTTAGACACAAATGTAGCGGGGACGAATCCTTGCGCTGAACAAAGCCTTGAATCTTATGAAATTTGTAACCTTGTAGAGACCTTTCCCGCTCGACATACCTCGTTTGAGGAATATCGTAGAACATTAAAATATGCCTATCTCTATGCCAAAACAGTAACACTTATCCCTACACACAATGAACGAACCAATGCCATTATGCTTCGGAATCGGCGTATCGGTCTATCTCAGTCAGGTATAGTAGAAAACTTTGAACGACACGGCAGACGCGAACACTTCCATTGGTGCGATAATGGCTACAAATATATTTGCGAACTCGACAAGATATACTCACGCTGGCTTTGTATCCCTGAAAGTATAAAAAAGACCAGTATAAAGCCCAGTGGCACTGTATCCTTACTCCCCGGCGTTACACCGGGTATCCATTATCCTCATGCAGAATATTACTATCGCACCATACGCATAGACAGAACTAGTCCCCTTGTCGAACCTATACGCAGAGCAGGGTATCGTATCGAAGAATCGGTGTATGGCGATAAAACATTGATAGTTTACTTCCCTGTCCATCAACCTCACTTTTCCCGTTCAAAACGCGATGTATCCATCTGGGAACAGGTGGAAAATGTCGCTCAAATGCAATACTACTGGGCAGATAATCAGGTAAGTGCTACCATTACATTCAAACCTGAAGAGGCAAGGGATATACCTTATATCCTTGAACTATACGAAACCCGTTTGAAATCTATCAGTTTCTTACCCCTGGAAGAACATAACTATCCACAGGCACCTTATCAAGAAATTACGAAGGAAATATACGAGAAAGCAATCTCACGCTTACAACCCATTCAATTCGACAAAATAACAACGACCGAGCAGCAAGACTTGTATTGCGATTCTGAAAAATGTGATTTATCCTTTGTCCGAAAACCAACCCAACGAGAGGTTACCTTCGAAACACCTGAAGAATTACCGACATCTAAATAATTAAAAAGTAAGAAGAAAATACATAATGTTCGATATGCCCATACTTTTTCATGACTTTTATATAGACTCAAAAACTATCAGATGTAGACAAACTGCAAGTTTTAAAGACACAGACAGGAATGTCTATGCTACATCAGAGAAAACAAAAATTCCCCTTCCGCGAAGGGGTGGTAGGCGTAGCCTGACGGGGTAGTCTCTGGAAATCTAAATGATAAGAGAACACCGCAGGTGTAGGCGAGCACAATGCCTGTTATTGTGGTATCTGTGAATTTCTAAGAATTAGGAACACCCCGTCTCTGCGAGACACCCCTCTACAAGAGGGGAGTTTTTAAACTGCAAAGCACGAAACTGATGTTCAAACCCAATTTTTCTAATAGCCAAACAATTCCTGTCTGGCAAAAATTTTTACTACAAAGCAAGGAACTGATATTCAAAGCAGATTTTTTGTTATAACTGAACCATGCCCGTCTGCCAAAACTTTTTACTGCAAAGTGACAGAGTGTATTGATTTTAGCGACTACGCTGTAAAATATTATTTATTGTCTATTACAAAAATTAAGAAAAGTCTAACTTTTAGCATAAGTAGTGCAATAAAAATAAAATATGGGACAGGACATTTTTATATTTTATCTCTGTCCCAATATTTTTTCTCAGAATTTTAAAATGACTCTGCAAATGCGTCTGATGGACTAATATGTTCTTCCTCAACTTTCGGAACTTCACGGGATTTTATAAACGGACCTGTCATCATATCTTTGTAGCCGAGACCTGGTCCGACCATAGGAAATACGAGTGCTTTCTTATCCACAACTACTTCAAGGAAAGCGGGACCTTTGTCAAATTTAATAAATTCTTCAAGGGTCTTTCGAAGGTCTTCACGATTGGTCACGCGTTTTGCAAATTTATATCCATCTGCCTCAGCGGATTTGACAAAATCTTTTTTATGCAGTGATTTGTCGGAACCAGAGAAGCGTCCTTCAAAATACAATTCCTGCCACTGATAGACCATTCCGTCTCCATGATTGTTTAACAACAGGATTTTCACAGGTATATCGTAATTTGTGCATGTTTCCATTTCACCGAAATTCATGCGTATACTCCCATCCCCATCAATATCAATGACGATTTTATCTGGTCTGGCTAATTGTGCTCCAATAGCAGCAGGTAGACCGAAGCCCATTGTTCCCATACTGCCGGAAGTGATAAATGTGCGTGGATATTTCACATGTAGATATTGTGCTACGAACATCTGGTGTTGTCCAACACCTGTGGTGAATATGGCTTCTCCTTTAACAATATCGTTCAACGCTTCTATCACTTCGGGAGGTTGTATCTTTTGTGCATTACGGTCATAGTTCAGCGGATATTCCTGTTTCAATTTTTGAATATGTTTAATCCATGCGTCATGACGGAATGTGATGTTTTTTCCATACTGGAGCAAGGTTTTTAGTGCCTTTCCTGCATCGCCAACATGTGCCCAGACAACTGATTTAACCTTTCCAATCTCAGCAGGGTCTATATCAACGTGAGCAATCTTTGCGTTCTCAGCAAATTCACTGGCTAAACCTGCCACACGGTCATCAAAACGAGCACCCACTGCAATGAGAAAATCACAATCCATCACTGCGTAGTTTGCGTAAGGTGTTCCGTGCATGCCTAACATGTGCAAGTAAAGTGGGTCATGTGTATCCATTACTCCAATACCCATAAGTGTCGTTACAACGGGGATATGGAAATGACGGGCAAATTCCTGTAATACAGTAGAAGCATTGCTTGCAATGACACCTCCACCTACATATAATAATGGTTTTTTTGATGCTCTTAATAAAGTAAAGAATTCTTTCGCTTCGTCAGGTGTAATCTCGTTATCTTTAATCTTCTGCATACGAGACTGATAGCCATGTAGAGGCAATAGACCTTTTCCCTTGAAAATTCCATCGTAACTCTGAACATCTTTTGGTAAATCTATAACAACTGGACCGGGTCTGCCTGTTCGTGCAATATAAAAAGCAGTTCGAATAATTTCTTCCAGTTTCTCTGGCTCTTTAACCAGGAATACATGTTTAGCACAGGAAGACATTAAGTTAAAAACAGGTGCTTCCTGAAAAGCGTCTGTTCCCACGGCAGGTCGTGCTACTTGACCGCTAATCATCACCAGAGGAATAGAGTCTGCCATGGCATCTCGAATTGGTGTAGTTGCATTAGTAGCACCTGGACCGGAGGTAACCATAAACACGCCGACATCGCCGGTAGCACGTGCATAACCAGAAGCCATAAAACCTGCTCCTTGCTCGTTTGCAGGGACAATAAGCCTTATAGGGTGCTCTTTATGCGTGCGATTCCAGCGGAAAATAGCGTCATACGCAGGCAATATAGCACCTCCACTATAACCAAAGATGGTCTTCACCCCTTCATCCGCAAGCACTTGAAGGACCATATCTGCTCCCTTCATTTTTGCACCTGCTAATTCATGCTTTTTTGTTGTAATCATATTAAAATCTCCTTTTCACAAAGGTTAGTTATTTATAACATTAAAAAAGTGCATTTTATTTTGAATCGGGAATTTTGAGCCCTTTTAAAATCAAAGCGCCGCAGCTTAACTTTTCTGCAGCGCTGTTGTTTCATATTCCACTTTTTAAGGGCGATTATTCAACAGAGGGAGGTTGTTCATCCTCTGGCGCCGCAGAATCCGGCGCATCACCTACACCCACCTCGGGATTCTCTCCTACCGAAGTATCCACAGAAGTTTCTGGTGTTTCTTCCACAACGGCTGAACTTAACTCCGCAGGTTTTTCCTCTTCTGAAACGGCTTCAGAAGAAGTCTCACCGACATCGTGTATTAATTTCTCGGCAACTTTATCTATTGATTCTCCTTGCTGAAGAAGGTTTAATGGCAGAACATCTTTTAGCAAAGAACCCACATCTACCTGTTCACCAGTGGAAGCATGTGTCTGCATAATCTCGCCTTCGAGGTCCTTCTGGTATTCACGAATGCTTAAACCAACCTTCCGTTCTACTGGACTTATACTAATGATTTTTGCCATAACCTTTTGACCGACATGAAGAATATCTTCTGGTCGCTGAACTTTTTCTAATGACATTTCGCTTAAATGTATAAGCCCTTCTATTCCATTTTCTAATTTAGCAAAGGCACCAAAACTGACCAGTTTAGTTATCTCAACCTCTACATGTTTACCAATTGGCATTTCCTCGACCAATTCCTGCCATGGGTCAGGCTCTAATTGTTTAAGCCCAACGCTAATCTTCTCCATTTCAGGGTCAATACTCAATATCTTAATCTCAATCTCCTGGTCCTTTTTCAGAACCTCAGCAGGATTGGTTATCTTCTTTGTCCAGGAAATATCGCCCACATGCAACAGTCCATCAATACCTTCTTCAATTTCAACAAATGCACCATAATCCATGATGGTACGAACATGTCCCTTGACCACAGAGCCAACTGGATATTTCTCTGCCATCAATTTCCACGGATTGGGCTGTGTCTGCTTCAAGCCCAGAGATATTTTCTGTTCATCTGGGTCTACATGCAGCACCATTACATGCACTTCATCGCCAACATTCAATATTTCAGACGGATGCCGCACACGCCGTGTCCAACTCATCTCGCTGATATGTATCATTCCTTCAAGTCCATCTTCCATCTGGACAAATGCACCATAATCCGCCAGACTGACAACCGTCCCAGAAACGATAGAACCCACAGGATACTTCTCAACTGCGGTTAGCCATGGGTTTTCTGTCTTTTGTTTCAAACCAAGACTTACACGATGCGTTTCAGGGTCATAAGTGAGAACCATTACCTCTAACTTCTGACCAATCTTCAACATCTGGTGCGGATTCTTCGGCCTGCCCCAGGTCAAATCAGACACATGCAACAAACCATCTAAACCACCCAAATCAATAAATGCACCAAAATCAGTAATATTCTTTACTTCGCCTTGAACAACGGCACCAACTTGAATAACCTCTAACAGTTGCTTCCTTTCCTCTTCCCTGCGCTCCTCTAAAACTTTGCGATGGCTGACCACAACATTCCGCCGCTTCTGGTTCAAACTCAAAATACGCATTTCCAGACGCTTCCCAACAAAATCATCAAGGTCAGCAATAGGTCTCGTGCTAATCTGACTGCCAGGCATGAACGCATCTACGCCAATATCAACCTTCAAGCCACCTTTAACCTTGCGGACAACTGTCCCTTCAATATCGCCGTTCTCCTCAAACACCTTCTGAACATACTCCCAGTTCTTAATTCGGTCGGCTTTGCTCTTAGACAAAATGGGCATGCCTTCCTCATTCTCCGGGACATCAATATAAAAATCAAATGTTACACCCTCCTTCAATTCAGAGCGGTCAGGAAAATCCGTTATTCGGACAACCCCTTCACTCTTATAGCCAATATCCACCAGCACACGGTCATCCAATATAGAGACTATCTGACCCTTCACCACCTCACCCTCTTGAAACCGCATCATACCCTCTTGAAGAAATCGGTCAACATCAGGCTCCGTCAGGTAAGAATTCAACTCCTTCTTCAAATCCTGCGTCAACGCCTCATTCGCCATTTCTTCCACTTTTGCATTAAGTTCAGTATACTTATAACCCATAAATCGAAAAAACTCCTTTCGACAAAAAAATATTCTGCTACAAAAGCAGAGCATATATTATACCACTTCCCACACCCAAACTCAACTCCCTCTACCAACCCCAAACACTAAACATCCATCTCTACAAAACTTTATCTTGATTTTTACTAATCTTATAGATTGATACTTATTATAACAATTTCTACAACCTACTGCCCCTTGACATCTAGCATATTTATTTTTACCTCTTAATGCAGCAGACTTATTGCTCATTTATATTCATGATTATCATTGAAAACCTATATATATATTCTATCGGAAAATTCATTTTATTCTGCCTTGTTCAAATGATTTTTGTATTAAACCTTTGACATCTTGAAATCTTTGGATACTATCAATAATAAGTTCTATATTACCGACTCCCCAATGACCAATATTTGAAACATCTCGAATATATGATGGTGGATTTTCTAATTCTGAATAATTTAATCTTAAACAAACACGAAGTCCAGTTTTCTGAAGATGAACGGAACAAAAAATGTTACCCTTGTGCGTATAACTTATATACACAGAAAGATATTTCTTCTGGACTGTTGGGTCGAGTTCTCTACAAAACTTGTCAATTGTCTTAAATAATTCTATTACTTCTTGCGGTTTTCCTTTTATATGATTCTCCTCATTATATTCTCTATATTTTGTTTTAGTCCTCGCAGCATGGGCAGGTGCTTCTGAAATTATTTCTGATGAGACCTCAACTTCTGGTGTTTGTGCCCAGAGTCTTTTAAGAGCATCCTTAACTTGCGTTGGTTTGATAGTATCATCGCCAGTGGCTTCGCGTATAAGTTTGACAAGTTTATTCGGAGGGTTCATAAAGAGTTTATTTAAAGCCTTTCTTATCTTTCCCGTAGTAAAGATTTGTTCGCCAATCTCATTAAGCAAACCTTTAGCCATTGCGTCCCGTGAAAATCGTGCAAATCGTTCTGCAACTTGTTGAATGGTCATATCCTCTGTTTCTTTTAGGTCAATAGAAATTTCAAAAAGCAATTTATCAGGAGCCTCCATCTTTTCTGTGCTGTGATAAATTTTGTATGTAATGCCATTAGTTAGAATGCACCATTCAACACCAGCATTAGCGGCATAACCAACAACCTGGGTAATAGACTTAACATCTGTAAGTGGGTCATTTAATTGTTTCGCTTCTATGAATAGAACCGGCTTGCGATTTATTTTTGTTGCATAATCAACGGACTTTCCATCAATGGTTGGATATTCAATTTCGACTTCATCTGGGTCTGTTACATCCCAACCGAGAGACTTAAGTAGTGGGTCAACAAAAATTGTTCGCGTTGAATACTCTTTTAATCCACTTTTCCTGTGCTTATCTAATTTTATCCTGAGTTCCTCAATACATTTTATTACAGTATCCACTTTTACCTCCTGAACACTTTCGATAAATTAAAATAAATAATTTTACATTTGCAACAAATTATCTTATTCTTATTCTCATACCTATATCAAACTTAAACACAATTGAATTATAATTAAAAGTAATTCAAAAGATATTGTCCATTTTTTTGTTAAATGTTCTTATTTATGGAACTCTGAGGGGAGTGGTGGGGTTTAATTCGATAGAAACGATAAATGACATAAAAAGTATGTTGTTGTAAATGCAAACGGAAGGAAAGGATAGAAAGATGAAAAAAAGCACAATGTTAAAAATCACAAATGTTGTTCTTCTGCTGTTGTTTGTAAATCAAGCGTTGTCAGGTTTGTTCAATGATTTTATTTCGAGGGGATTGTTTGAGGTTTTACATGAATTTGGAGGGATTGTGCTAATTATCACAGCGTTGATACATCTAATTTTGAATTGGGACTGGGTTCGCTCTACATTTTTTAAAAGGGCTTTAACTGATTAATTGCATGGAATAACTGCGAGCAGAGAGATACATAGCCTCTATGCGTGTTTATGCTTATTCTTATGATACGGAAACATTTATAATATGGAAAGTTTACCAGCGTGATGGAAAACTATTATTAGAAAACGCAGATAAGACGGATGTTTTGGATAAGGGTTATAATGAAGTTTGTTCCTTATTTGAAATTCCGAAAATTTCCGAAAGAGAGATAACAGATAATAGCAATTTGCAAATAGTCGTTTTGACTGAAAGTGTGTTTCGCAATACATGCGAAGGAGTTTGTGTCGAACAGTTGCAAATTGAACTATATACACAGAACAGTTAATAGTAGAAAATAATCAGAATATAAGATTTTACTAAATTTATTCGTTCCTTTTTGTGGCGTAAATATATATGTTCTTTTAAACCAAGAAAGTGGGGACATTAAAGGTGAAGCAAAATAATATCTTGAAAAAGATAAGTGGCTTTTTTGATAGAGTAGTAAGGGTCTCTAAGGAAAAAGGTTTTTCTCACATAATTTATGTTGTATTCAGAGTATTCAAAAAAAATGTTACATCATTTTTGGGGTATCATTACTATATAAAACTTAAATCGAAAAAGAGTTTTACATTTCAAGGTAAATCTTACCCTAATTTCTATCACCGATATAACAACCCGTGGAAAAATGAGAGAACAATAGAAATTCCTATTATACAAGATATAATGAAAGATATAGGATAAGATAGAATCCTTGAAGTGGGTAATGTCCTATCACATTACTTTCATATTGAGCATGATGTTGTAGATAAGTATGAGAAAGCAGAAGGTGTAATCAATGAGGATGTTGTCAATTTTCGGTCATCAAAAAAATATGATTTAATCGTTAGTATTTACACACTTGAGCATGTGGGTTGGGATGAAAATCCAAGAGAACCTGAGAAAATCTTCAAGGCTATTGAGAATTTGGAAACCCTACTTTCTCCCGGCGGTAAAATAGTAATAACATTGCCTATCGGCTGGAATCAGGAGTTAGATAGGTTTCTAAGAGAAGGCAAATTAAAATTTGATAAGCAATATTGTTTTAAACGAATATCTAAAGACAACGAATGGGTAGAAACGAATTTGAAAGACATTTGTGAGTTAAAATATGGGAAACCTTTCTATAATGCAAATGGGTTAGTCATAGGTATAATTGAAAAAAAATGACAATCTCCAAAAATTAAATTATTGATATAGATTTACTTCTGTCTTATTTGTTTTTTGTTTTAGCAGTGAAGACTCAACAGCCGTCGAGACTGCGATATGTTGAGGATTATTCCTTTTCTGATATTATTATTGAAATAGTAGAAGGTGTTTATGCAGGGATAATATTTTGTGATTTTAGGTATGTAATCAATTGGTTGACGGATTCTTCAATAGAATATTTGCCTGTGTCAATAACTAATTCTGGATTTTCGGGTTCTTCATAGGGAGCGGATATTCCCGTGAACTCGGATATTTCTCCTGCTTTGGCTTTTTTATATAGTCCCTTGGGGTCTCGTTGTTCGCAAACATCTAAATCACATTTTACATAGACTTCAATAAAATTTCGGGGATTCAGTTTTCGTGCCTTTTCACGGTCGCTACAATATGGGGAAATGAATGCTGTGAGCACAATTATACCTGCATCTGCGAATAGTTTAGCAACCTCTCCAATACGACGAATATTTTCCTCTCGGTCTTGTGGTGAAAATCCCAAATCTTTATTCAGACCATGCCGAATGTTGTCACCATCGAGGACATAGGTTTTATATCCCTTTTCAAATAGGGCATTTTCTAGGGCGTGAGCCAGTGTAGATTTTCCTGAGGCGGATAAGCCTGTAAACCATATTACAGCCCCTTGATGTCCATTCGCCTTTTCTCGGTCTTCGCGTTTGATGTCCCCATGATGCCATGTTATATTTGTTGCTTTTATAATTTCTTCCACTATAGTTTTCCCTTTAAAAAAGATTTTAGTTTTTAATTTTTTTGTTAAAATTCATTATCGGCTATTCTGATGGAGTTAGAAGAAAATATTTTTTAATAAGTTCAAGTTCTATATTTGGATATAGGGGGAATTTTTGGAGCAATTCGAGCACTCTTGCTTTTTGTTTCTTTTGGATAGGAGTATCAATTGTGAAGTTCTTTTTTGAAGGTTTACCTGCATTGGCTCCTTCGGTTAAGATTTCTGGTTTTGTTGCGTCCAG
>DAOOVZ010000095.1:0-11591 GCA_035370665.1 Candidatus Hydrogenedens sp. | reverse complement strand
GGTTAAGCCTTTCAAGTATCCCTTCTGCTGTTCAAGATAATCCATCCTCGAAAACATAAAGAACCAGTATTCTTGAATAATAATCCACCACAGAGAATAGGAACTGATACCGTTCATCCAGCCTGGCAGAGGTGTATTATCTCGCACAAAATCTAAACTTTTTTCAATAGTTGGCATATAACCGAACAAGTGACTTAATACTACTGTTTCTACTTGCATATCGCCAATCCAGACGAGTCGGTCTCTTTTTATCCCATCCCAGAGGTAATCTTGCAAACATAAGTGGACGGTATATGCACCGGTTTTCCAAATCTGGTTTAAGAATTCATCACTTGAATTAAAACTTCCTATATATTCTAAATCTTGAATTAGGACAATTGCTTTAATTCCTGTGCATAACCATTCCGTTTTCTGTTTGACCATTTCTATTTTTACAAATCTAAAACCAGTTGTTCCTACTTCATTACTGCCATACCACGGCAGAAGTGTTGTGCTATTATGAATGGCATGGTCCTGGTCAGGCTCTCCCATTGCTTCTACAACAGATTCGCCAAAAGTAATTTTCAAGGGCAGAGGTGATTTATCTTTGACCATTCCTTGACATAATTTAATTCCGCCATGAATTTCGCGTCCGAAATCCAGGACAAACGCTGGCGGTTCATCGCCATCAAATTTAATTGAAAAAGATTTTTGTGGATTTGAAAATAATCCTTCCAAATCAACATCATTCAGGGAATCGTTTTTCCAGACTACACGAACAGGCAATAAAAAGAACCGAGAACAAACATCTTTTTCTGTTAAAAAATTAGGCATAAAAACACCCCCTTTCTTTTAATCAAAACATATTTTTCTTTTAGCCTAAATTATAAATTATGTTAGAACAAATTTGTTAAAAGCATCCCTGCTGTATCTGCTGGGAATTTACTTGGCCAGTGTAAGAATTCTACATGACCGTCCATATATAAACAGTTTCCACCACCGGGGACATGATTGAATGTGGTTGCACTTCCATAAACAGCAATTTCATCCCACATAACAGGGATTTCACTTGACGCTTTAGCAGAAGCACCAGGATTATTAATATCTGTTATCAAGAACCGTTCAATACCCATTCTCAATCTTGGGACTGGACCCAAATCTTGCAATTTTGCTTTAATTTTTTCTTCAACACTGGTACTAGGGTCATAAATTTTATATACTGCCATAACAACTTCTGATTTGACATATTGAAGGGCAACTATCAAAGGGTCAGAAAGGTCAATTTGAGATGGGTCGGTTGGTATTGTAACTCCTGGTAATAAGGCTATCTCTGGAAGAAAAGCCCAACCAAAATAGTAATAACTACCTCTTGCTAATCTGCATGCTTCAACAGGTTGGTTAAGGTCATTATCTTTATGAAATGCCTTTCGCACCTCTTCAGCATCTGAATCAGAAGGACAAACGAGAATATTTACATCTGTCAAATATTCTGGATAAATCATAGGTCCATCAAAAGAAGCATCATTAGCAACATTACCATTGCAATCATATAACTTCATTGGGGGGAACATCTCCCCTTTTGATTCATTAGCATACATGTTAAAGATAAGCCCCATTTGTTTAAGGTTATTCTGGCAAGTAGAGCGTCTTGCCGCTTCACGCGCCCGGGCTAATGCCGGCAACAGTATTGCTGCGAGAATACCAATAATAGCAATCACTACCAGCAACTCAATAAGTGTAAAACCTTTTCGCATCATATCCGCGACCTCATCAAATTTTTTTAAGACGAATAATTAAAATTTATAAAGAAGGATAAAATATCATCCTTTTACAATATTAACAAATTCTTTGTGTTTTTTCAAGAGATTAATTTAATAGTTTGATCCGAATATTTCTATACCAGACCTCTCCTCCGTGGTCCTGTAATAATAGATAGCCTTCTTTTGCCATCGAGGCATAAGCCACTGAAAACTTACCCAGTGGCGTTGTCATCTTATCTAAATATGTATGAATTATTAACCATCCATTCATTTCCACTTTTACTTCCGTTCCTTGAACAGTAATATCATAAGAATTCCATTGTCCCGCAGGGAAGGACATGTTATACATAGGTGTTGTAATATCATAGATTGCTCCACAACTGTTTTTAGTAGGTGGTTTGCCATAGTCTTCTAAAACCTGCACTTCAAATCCTCGATTTATTGGGTCGTTCCACTGTGCTCGGAGAAATACGCCACTATTGGCTCTCCGTGTAAGTTTGAATTCAAGATGGAGTTGAAAATCAGAAAAAGTCCACTGTGAAAAACCTACATATCGCAATGGATATAGAGTTTTACCAAAAATATGGAGCACCCCATCTTCTTGAATTTCAAAAATATCTTTTTTGTCTGTAACATTTTTCCAGAAACTTCTATTTTCCGGTGCGAGCAAATCAAGCCAGCCTTCTCCTTCAGGCACTTTTGTTAGTTCACCTATCGGGACAGGTTTTGCAAGGATTTTGTTGAGCCAGGTATAAAAGTTAGCACCAATTACCACACCTACTACAAGAACAAACAACAACAGAAGAACAAGCCTTTTTTTTGTCATCATAGAATCTCCTATATCAAAAAATTGAAAAATAAAGATTGAATAATTGTAACAACTATCTATAAAATTTGCATAGATACCATAGATAATGATTAAATACATTCTACAAAACAATTTATGATAAAACAACCCTGTAACAGGAGTTAGTGCTATGGAACAAAAAAATGAAATCCAATCTAATACTCTGACAAAGAGGGACCTTGTAAATCAAATTTCTGAAGAATTAGGATTTACACAAAGTGATGTAGCCAAAACTATTGAAAAAGCATTAGAAATAGTGTCAAGAAAACTTGGAGAAGGCAAGCGATGGGAAATTCGGAATTTTGGCATATTTGATGTTAAGAAGCGAGCACCCAGAAAAGGGAGAAATCCCAAAACTGGCGAAATTGTAGATGTTCCTTATCGCTATGCTGTAACATTTAAATCGGGAAAAGAACTGAAAAAGATGTTGGCAGATTTATCAAGCACCATTAGAAACTCAAGCTCTACTTCCACTGAATAATAATTTTACAAACAAAGATTAAAAGAACAAACACATCTTTTAAGAGTGGGGCACTTTCCCTTACAATGTTTATCCTATCCACAGATACAAGCACAGATATAATTACTATTGCTATATTAAGAGATAGAGAATTATTAGCAGAAGTCTCAATTAATGCAGGCAAGAGGCATTCGGAAAGACTTGTTCCATTAATTAATACACTTCTTGATGAAGTCCGAATCTCCATTGATGATATAAATGTATTAGCGATTTCATTAGGACCGGGTTCATTTACTGGATTGCGAGTTGGACTTGCAACATGGAAGGGACTTGCCCTTGCAAAAGATTTGCCTCTTATTGGTGTTTCTACTCTGGATTCGATGACGAGATTAGCCCCTTTTGATAATACTATTGTATGTCCTATATTAGATGCGCGAATGAAAGAAGTGTATGGAGGTATTTATCAATTTCAAAATAAAAAACGAGAAGCTCTTCAAGAAAATTTTTTAGGAAATATACAAGAATTTTTATCACTGCTAAAACAATATGCAGAAAATTTACCAATTATACTTTTTGGTGAAGGTGTTTTATTATACCAGCAATCTATACTTGAGGCTTTTCCTCATGCGATTTTGGGAGAACTTTGGTGGAGTCATCCTCGCGCTTCTTCTGTTGGAATTGAAGCATTGCATCTCTGGGAACAGGGTTATAAAAAAGAAATTGATGATATTCTCCCTATATATCTTCGATTGTCTCAACCTGAAGAAAGAAAGAGAAAATGTCAAAACCCCTCAATATAATTATCGGTCCAGAAAATACGAAGGTAAATGTTTTTCTACTTCAAAAAGAGCATATTGACCGTGTCTATGAATTAGAACTTGCATCATATCCAGATGCGTGGGCAAAAGAATTATTTTTCCCTGAAATTGGCGATAAAGGAGGAAATTTTTTCGTATTTTTTATAAATGATGAACTTATGGGCTATGCTGGATATTGGATAGGATTTGAAGAGGCACACATTACAAAATTCACAGTAGCACCAGAGTATCGGAGAAAAGGATTCGGGACTTTGTTCATGAATTTTATTTTTGAACAGGCGCGAAAAAAAAATGTGCAAAAGATTGTATTAGAAGTTCGTGAAAAGAACTATGCTGCGCGTCGTCTTTACGAAAAAATGGGATTTCAAACGATTGGGACGCGATACGGATACTATTCAAAAACCCGTGAAAATGCCGTAGTAATGATACGATATTTACATAACCTTCCAGAATAATAGGTGTATATTAACAGAGATGTGCTTCAAAGTTTTTACTTACAATCCCGAGGTTTTTGGCTTGTTCGACTAGCCAGTAAAATCCTTCAAATTCTAATGAAGCAAGGTTGTAATATATATCTCCTAAACCATTTATTTGTTTAATTTTTTCTTTTAATGGCTCTTCAATATCATCAAATAGCCTTTCTTGAAATCTTGACAGGTTCTCTTTTGCCTTTTCCCAGGTATACCCGAGGACACTTCTTATCTGTTTGTAATCGGAATCGCCTCTACATAACCATACCCAACAAACCATAGGATAGGGACTGACTTTTTTCCATAATTCCCCTAAATTGTATTCATACACATATTTCTCTTTTTGCTTTGTTTCAATAATGTCGGTTAAATAAGCATCTTTATATTCCTCGTCTTTTTCGTTTACTCGTAAATCTATAGTATTTGGACTTAAAAGTTGAAGCACAAGTTTTAGCCAGTTTTTCCAGAACTCAAATTTATTATTTAC
This sequence comes from Candidatus Hydrogenedens sp., assembly GCA_035370665.1. Taxonomy (GTDB): domain Bacteria; phylum Hydrogenedentota; class Hydrogenedentia; order Hydrogenedentales; family Hydrogenedentaceae; genus Hydrogenedens. Next base: position 6,770 of record DAOOVZ010000095.1, on the reverse strand, counting down.
AGCCACAGTTTTTATTTCCTCACAATGCTTGCTTGAATATAAAACTGGCGATGGAATATTTTTTGAAGAAGCGATTCCTATACCAGGGACAACAAGACTTCCTGGAAACCGTGCAACCATCAAAGGAGGACACAAAATACCGTCTACTTTCCTTTGAATGAATTGCTCTTGTAAAATAGATAAAGGTAGCCATTCGAAATGGACAGCAGGATGTTCCTGAACTGCTTGAATAAGTGGAATGGCTTCATAAGAAAATAAAGCGGATAAATTTATCACAAAAATTCCTTTATAATTAATTTGTTTTATTATATCTTTATCCAAACTTTTGTATATACTACTTCACTTATTAAAAGTAGAGGTGTGATATGTTTCAGATAAGGTGCTCACTATGAAAGTTATTGGACTGACTGGTGGTATAGCCAGTGGTAAAACAGAAGTGGCAAATATTTTGAAGAAGCATGGATTTTATGTAATAGACTCTGATGAGATAGGTCATGAAGTTTTATTTAATGAGAAAGTCAAAGAGAAAATTATTGAGATATTTGGCACAAATATTCTCACAGACGGGCAGATTGACCGAAGAAAATTGGGTGAAATCATCTTTTCAAATCCTGAAAAGAGGCAGATTATCAATGAACTTATACATCCGCTTGTAATTAACGAAATAGCAAATAGAGTTCAGAAAGCAGAGGAAGAAGGTTATAATGTTGTCATTGTTGAATCAGCAATTATAGGAGAAGACGAAATTACTCAACTTCAATGGTTGCATGGTCTAATACTTGTTCTATGTTCCAAAGAATTAAGGATACAACGACTCATGAGTTCACGAAACTTATCTTATGATGAAGCCTTATCCAGAATAAACTCGCAAAAAGACCCTGATGAAAAAAAGATTTTTGCTAATTGGATAATTTACAATAATGGCGATATGAATACATTGGAAGAAAATGTAAAAAGAGTAATTGAGGAAATAAAAATTGCAATTTGAAAATTTTAATCCGACCTGATGTAAAAATGTAGCGGGTTTATATTTATAAAGGACAAGAACTGATTTAGATTAAAGGTTTAGCATGGATAAATGATATGAGATGTAACCATTTATATATAATATCTAAAATTAAAAAAATAATCTAAAAATATGCGTAAAATAGTTCGTTTTTTAATTGGTACAGGTATTGGTATTTTTTTACTCTGGTTTTTTTTTAGAGGTACCAATTTTTCAGAGTTGTGGATTGCTATCAAGAAGTGTAATATTGGAGGACTTTTCTTATGTATCTTTACAATTCTTATAAGTTTTGTTACCCGAGTGATTCGATGGCACTTTATTGTAAACAGTAATGAAAAAGTATCTTTTAAGCATTTATTTACCTCTACACAAATCGGTTTCCTGGCTAATTTCTTGCTTCCTGGAAGGATTGGAGAGGCAGTCCGAGCAGGAATGCTTACAAAAGTAACACAAATACCATTTTCAAAGAGCCTTACTTATGTTGCCTTAGACCGAACATTTGATTTAATAGGACTTATAGTGATTCTGGCATTTGCCTTTATTGGTTTTCGTCCTGAAAAAGATATAGTCCTCCCTCCAGAGATTCTTAATATTCCTATTCATGCTGATTTAATCCCTAAAGCGGCGTTTTTAACTTTAGTCTTGATTTTTCTAATTATTTTGTTTTGTGTCTTCTTCTACTTGTATTCTCAACGGTTCCTTCAGTTAATAAAGGTTAGCGAAAAGATACTTGGCGAAAGAATTGTTAATTTTATAACACGAGTTACCGAAAACATACGCGATGCTATTAGTATGATAAAGAGTCCAAAAGCCATTTTAGGTGCAGGATTTTTCTCTTGCCTTACATGGGGCACATTTTGGTTATCCTATATATGTCTATTTCAAGCATTTAATATACAGTATCCGTGGTATACTCCGCCTGTAAATGTCTCCTTATTATCCATAGTCATTAGTGTTCCAGGAGCACCTGGCTTTATAGGGCAATATCATGCTGGGGTAATGGGGGGACTTTTACTGACAGTCCCTCAAATTGACCTGAATATAGCCCGAGCCATAGCCATACTTGCACATGGAGCAAATTTTATAAGTGTCATTTTGGTCGGCTTAATTTGTATCTATATAGAACAGTTCTCCACACACTCCTCTTCAGAGGAATAATGATTAAAAAAAAGCGGTCACCAGGAAAAGAATAAATTCACTCCCTGATGACCTAGGAGGGTAAAATGCTGGTTTTTTTATTCCCAGTATTTTAATTATATTTATCTATCGCCATTAGTTTCAAACTTCATATATCAATTAAATACAAAAATAATATTTATTAAAATACGAATCATCGGGGAATCATTTCATCCTCGATGATTCGTCAGCAATATTAAGATTTTAACTTAATGGGAAGGAATTATCTTACCTTTGACGAGGTGGAATATCTTCTTCTGTAATAAAGCCATCATTGTTTCTATCCAACCACTCAAAACGCTCCTGCGTTATATGGGGACGGACGGCTTTCATTTCATCAAAAGATACTTTTCCATCATTATCTTTGTCTGCATCTTTTATTAACTCATTAATACCTGCTGCTGCAGGTCTTTGTGCTTTTGGTCCAGGTGCTTGTTTTCCGGGACCACCAACATCAGGGGGCATCTGTCTGCGTAGAGGTCTAATAGCCTTAAACTCTTCAAGGGTCAATTTTCCATCTCCATCTTTATCAGCCGACTTGAAAATTTCTTCTGCTCTTTGTCTTAAACCTTCTGGGCGTGGTCCATCACCTTGCATACGGTTAGGTCTGCCTTCAGGAGGATTGCCCCTTTCACCGGGAGCGCCTTTTCCAGCCTGTCTTCCTGGCTGAAATCCTTCTTTACCTGGTGGAACATTAGGGCACTGTCCAGCTTTTTGTCCACGAGGCGTAGGTGGACGGTTCTGACGCATGTTTTTATATTCTTCCCAACTAATATTTCCATCACCGTTTGTGTCTGCTTTCTTAAACATCTCCTCCATTCCTAGACGAGGTGGCTGCATACCTTCAGGAGGCGGTAATGGTGGTGCAGGAGTATTTTGAGTTGTTGGTTCTGTCGGCGGAGGTCCCGGTGCATTAGGAGGTTGAGCAGTAGCCCACTGTGTCAAAAAGATAACACATACTCCACAAACTGCTGTAACAAACATTCTTTTTTGCATTGTTTTAATTCCTTCTATTTTTATGTTGATTGTTTTTTTGTCTCTTTATGAGACTTCATAATTGTAAACACCACTACAACAGAAAAGTTCCATTTTTTAATCGGTTGAAACTTATATCATATTTATTGCAAAATATTGCGATTAGAACTTGTGGTTTCATAATGATTAAAATATTACAATTGTTAACGATTTATTTTCGTTCGCAGGAGTAGACTCTATTGATATATGCTATTATTTCTGATATACATGCAAATGCAGAGGCACTTAAAGCAGTATTAGATGTTATTGATAATGAGAAAATTGAACAGATTGTATGTTTGGGTGATGTTGTAGGTTATAACGCTGAACCCAACGAGTGCATAGAGATTCTTAAACAAAGGGCTATTCCCACCATTTTAGGTAATCATGATGCGGTTTCATGTGATTTAGAAGAGCCGTGGGGATTTAATGCAGTGGCTTTACCTGCGATTTTATGGACAAAGCAGCAACTGACTGAGGAGAATAAAGAATGGCTACAACGATTGCCAGACACACTTAATTTTGGAGATTTTGCCGCAGTTCACGGGGCACCAAAAAATCATAATACATATTTATTTACATGGGAAGATGCCTCTCTTTTCTTATATTTTTTTGAAGAACAAAATACTAATTTATGCTTTCATGGTCATACTCATATCCCTGTGATTATTTCATCTGACGGTTCTTACAGCACTGATGAAGAAGGGATATTTAATATAAAAAAGGGAAAAGTTTATTTTATTAATCCGGGGTCAGTGGGTCAACCTCGTGATTCTGATTCGCGTGCTGCCTTTGGGATATTAGATACAGAGACGAATATATACAAACAAGTTCGCGTAGAGTATAATATAGAAGATGCAGCAAAGAAAGTCCTTGAGGCAGATTTGCATCCCTTCCTTGCAGAACGATTACGGCATGGAAGGTAGATTATAATAATCTTGTTATCAAAAAAAAAGGACCTGTTGACATGCCTGAAACTAAAGTTCACCGTAAATCAAAAGAAACGGATATAAAACTATTACTTCGTTTTCCTACCACAGGGGAATCGAAAATAGATACGGGTATTGGTTTTTTAGACCACATGCTAACGCTTTTTTCAAAGCATGCAGGTATAGATATGATATTAGAAGCCAAAGGTGACCTTGAAATAGATGCGCATCATACAGTAGAAGATATTGGGATTTGTTTGGGGAAAGCATTTGCACAATTATTTACAGATATTCAGCAAAAAAATCGTTTTGGACATGCAGTTATACCTATGGATGAGGCATTAGCCGAAGTGGTAATAGACATAAGTGGTAGACCCTATCTTTATTTTTCGGCAGATTTACCTCACACAAAACTTGGAACATTCGACATAGAACTTACAGAAGAATTTTTTAGAGCGTTTACAAATCACTTTAAAATTACTCTACATATCATACTGCGATATGGTAAAAATACACATCATTGTATTGAAGCCATTTATAAAGCATTTGCAAAAGCAGTTGCTATCGCCATAGATGAAAATCCAACTTATTCTCGTTTTGGCTCTTCTACTAAGGGGATAATAGATACATGATTGCTGTCATTGATTACGGAATGGGGAATCTCAGGAGTGTTCAGAAAGCCCTTGAAAAAGTTGGTTTTGAAGCAAATATAGTTGATAATCCTGATAACCTAAAAATGGCAGAGGCGGCAATACTCCCCGGAGTAGGTGCTTTTCGAGATTGTTATGAAGGGCTAAGACAAAAGGGGTTTGTTAATCCGATTAAGGAATTTGTTCATACAGGAAAACCTCTACTTGGTATCTGTATTGGGATGCAACTTCTTTTTGAATATGGAGAAGAAGGCAGTGGCTCAGAAGGTTTAGGGATTTTTAAGGGACGGGTAGTTCGTTTTCCTGCAACCGAATTAACAGGGCTAAAAGTTCCTCATATAGGTTGGAACTTTGTTCAACCTGTAAAAAACAAAACAAATCCTCTACTACCAAATCATGAAGGGGGATACGCTTATTTCGTTCACAGTTATTATGCTCAGTCTGCAGATAAAGATATTATCCTTGCTACATGTGAGTATGGAATTGAGTTTCCCTGTATGGTTGGGAAAAGTTCTGTATTTGGAATACAGTTTCATCCGGAAAAGAGTCAACAATTTGGATTAGAAATTCTAAAAAATTTTGGTGAATTTATTAAAAGGAATAATATCTAATGTTTCGAAGAATATTAGTGCCTACGGATGGGAGTGAACAGGCTTTTAAGAGTTTGAAATATGCTATAGGATGGGCAAAGGAAATGCAGGGAGTAATTGTCTCTCTTTATGTCGTAGATATTAAATTGCTTGAAGGTCCTCTATTTCGCGATGTAGGCAGTATACTTGAAATAGCCCCTTTGACAAACTATCAAAACCAGCTACAATCTTTATTGGAGGAACGAGGTAAAAAGGCATTAGACATAAGCGAAGCGGAGTGTTTAAAAAATAATATATTGTGTGAAAAAATATTGCAGATTGGAATTGTTTCCACAACTATATTAGAACAAAGTGAACTATGTGATATTGTAATCATGGGCAAATCGGGCGAGCATGCTCGTTGGTCAGAAGGTTTTTTAGGAGGAACTACTCAAGCAGTTATACGCCGTTCAAAGCGACCAATAATTATTACAGACCAGTCTGAATTTCGACGGGGACCTTTTTTGCTTGCTTATGATGGTTCTCCGTCATCAAGAGAGGCTCTTCGTATTTCTGCTGAATTGGCTAAACTATGGGATACACCATGCCATATTGTTTATGTTACAAACCAGTCCGATAAAGGAGTCCTTAACGAAGCGATTAATTATTTGAAAACAAAACAGGTTCCGTTCTTCTCGCATCTTGTGCATGAGAATTTTCCTGTATCTGGTATACTAAATACAGCAAAGGAAATACAGGCAGAACTTATTGTCATGGGTGCCTTTGGAAAGAGTCGCTTGTATGAATGGTTATTGGGAAGCAACACTCGTTCAGTAATACATGCGTCAACTTGTCCAGTTTTACTAGCAAGGCTAAATTAGAAGTCAATTTCTATGGAAGCAATTACAGTATATAAAAAGCAGAAGAAATAATTGAAAAACTTAAAGGATTTTATCTACCACCTGAATTGTTATTTGAAGTATTATATTTTATAGAAGATTTCCACATAAGTTCTGACAAAGTTACATAATTCGCACGAGGAAAATTTGACAATTTAAAATGTTAATACTCACTTAAAGCAAAATTAATTTAAAAGACATATAGAAGACTTCTGTTATGAGAAAGAAAAAAAACATAAAACTTAATAAGGACGAAACATTAGAATTTATTGAGGAGGAACTTAATAACGCTATACAATTTCTCGATACAGTTAATCAAAAGGTATTTGAAACATTAAAAGAGACTCAAACAGAAAATACGACTAATAATGGTGTAGAACCCCCTCCTGAAAACCAAATTGATTCAACCACAAATTAGTTATATTAATTCACTGTTGTCCGCTAAAGATTTAGTAGATGGCTTGAAACTTTCGTTTCAGATAGGTAAGATACTATCTAAAAACCCTAATCAACAGAGGAGTTTCAAG
>DAOOVZ010000094.1:0-11708 GCA_035370665.1 Candidatus Hydrogenedens sp. | reverse complement strand
ATGCCTAAATTAACCTCTGGCTGTCCAAAACTTGCATTGACAGAAGCAATACGGATATGACATGCAAGCGACAATTCACATCCACCACCCAGTGCAAATCCATTTATACCTGCAATTATAGGTTTTGTGCACGCCTCAATACAAGTCATAGTTTTTATACCCTGTGCTAACATTTTACCTTCACCCATAGGGTCATCTAGGTCTTGTGCAATAGAAGGAATATCTGCACCAGCAGCAAAAAATCTGCCTTCTCCGCCTGTAATGATTATCACTTTCACTTCAGAATCTTTTTTAGCCTCTTCGATAGCATTATAGATTTCTACAAGTAACTCCCGTGAAAGTGCATTAACTTTTGGACGGTTTAATGTAATCCAGAAACTTGATTTTACTTTTTCTGTAAGTAGAAATTGATAAACCATAGTAGTTCACTCCTTAATATTGTTTTTAATCTATACTATACTATACTACCAATTTATTTAACTTTAAAAGAATAACCTATTCTAAATTTAAAATAAAATATCCAAAGGTAGGAATACAATTATTCATAAGGTTAATGATTGAAGGCGAAAGGGAACAAAAATATAACTATTCTTTTTTAATATGAATAGATAAATTTGAATCGTCAATTTTTAGTATTCTTCTTACCTTTTCAAACAGTCCCCACGCATTTGGATGTCCTAAATACACAGCCATTCCAAGTAAGATAAAACTATCAAGATACTTCTGTTCTTGATAATAGTAGAAACCAAGTCCATAAAATGCATTACGGTAAGGTTTATTTTCTTCTACAACCGATTGAAGTATTGGTGCTGCAAGTTCCCATTTTCCTTCTTTGAGAAGTCGAATCCCTTCCGTAATTCTTTCTTCAGGTGACTGTTTTTTTAGTTTTTGATAAATTGCAGTAGTTGATTCTTCGGGACTGAGAAGATTTTCAGATGTTATTTTTATTAATTTTCCACATACGCCGCATGTTATCTGGTCAATTAAGTCAGGTTTGACAATGGGGTATGTTTGTCCACATGAGCAAACAACCCGATAAGACCCTTCTTTATCATCATGGTATAACATATAATCACCTTTTATTATTAATGTTATTTAACTATATGTTATTAAAATTATTTATTCTTAATATTATTATATCATATATAAATACAAATATGTAGTAATATAATTATTTTTCATTATTATAATATTATGCCCTTGAAAGTCATTGAACCACAAGCACTTATAATTTGCAAATTATTATCAAAAAAAGAACTGTCCTTATATGAGATGGAAATAAATGAGGTAAATTAAAATGGTTCGGATAATCGGTGAACTACGCTGCAGGAGTAAATGATAGCATCTTGAGGACATCTTTTTACAAGAAGCACATCATCCGCCTCTATTGGAATAGATTCAGGTGAGTTATCATGTGCAAAAATTGCGGGTCCGCGTGTTATCTTAACTTCAGTTATGGTGTCTTCCGGTAAAACGATATGAGTGACACTTTCTGAGGTTGCCATTAGAGCAATCCCAATACCTTTCCAGAAAATTCCGCGTGTTACATTTGAGAAATATGCTGTGCTTCCAAACGGTGTGCTAATCATGAATCCGTCACCTAATATTTCTTTTCCTTCACCTTCATAAGAGATTCCGTTAACCCATATCTTAAATCGCACCGCTGTATTGATTCTTCCTTTTTCTACCATTACCTCGTTCAGTGCTTCAAATTGATGGGAAGGGGTATCCTGTCCTCCAGGATAGACAGAACATAGCAATTTCATATAGTGATAAGGAACAAGTTTATTCTTAACTAGTCGTCGTAACACTTCCTCAGGTGGATGGGGAATACATCGGTGTCCTCGCAAACTATTTAATATAGGTATTTTTGGGATGTGGGGATATGCAAGTTCGGAAGATAACAAGGTCCCATCGCCACCATAACTTAAAACAAAGTCAGGATTTTCCTGCACAATCTCTAGTTGAGGAAATTTTTTGAATATCGGAAATAATTCATCAATATCCTTTCCAAACAACAATATTTTTTTTGTTTCAGAGTTATTGTTATTGAGGAGTTCATGCTGTTTTTTACCCCGTTTTTCTCTAATCGCACCCACATATTTGAACATATAAAAATATTTACCTTAAAATTCTTTTTTCTTTGATAGCGTGTGTTCTACAAATTCGCGGATTTCATCCTGGTTCTTTTCATCAATACGGGTGAACACGATACCCACTTCAAAGGTGCCACTTTCTGATTTGTCCTTATCACAGCGGACTACTACTCCTTCTGCTTGAATTTGATGCTTGAATGGTTTTGGGAGTTCTACTACGATTTGCATTTTTGTCATGAGAGAAACAGGCTGAATTGTATGACATAAGACCCCATTTACACTGATATTATCCACATAATTTAATATACCTCCTCCTTTTGTTTCAATAGGAATATTTAACCCCTTTTTACTTCGAGGATATTGTCTACGGTCTTCAAAGTTTGAAGAAGGTGCCATTTTATAATCTTTCTTTCTAATACTTTGTTTATATTGTTCTTTTCTATATATTACCTTACTCTGCTTCCTTTTGTAAAGTAGAAATATCTCGCTTTTTCATACCCTTAATTATCATATATGGAAATATTGAAAGAAAACTTATAAATAATAATGAAACAACATGCCACCAACTTGAATTTTGTAAAAGAAAATTAGATTGATTAAAATAGTTCTGTATTGATTCTGTAACAAATAGGATTAAAATCCCGTAGACTACAAGCCTTGTCTCTGCATTTGTGCTTCCAACGGCTGAGACATAGAAGACTGTGAACCATAAGCCACAAAGAATAATGTTTCGTATCAATATGAAAATAAGAAACAACGGTGTTTGTTGATAAAATATAGAAAGTGAGACAACAGAATAACTAAGCATTCCCTGAATTGTAACTTCTAGAACCCATACAAGTGTAATACCAATTGAAAAACTTAAAAATCCTGCTTTTTTATCTTTTGGAATAGATTTAAAAAATAGAAAGATACCAAGAATTAAAAATGATATTAATGTTTCAGTTAACGAGAAATAAAAGGCTTCTATAAAAAGAGAAAGGCCTTCTTTTGAGGAAGCGGTTGTGAAAATTAATTTTGAGGACAAGGGGTCTATCTTTTGCCAATAATAAATTAAAACTTTTGAACATAATCCTATACCTATTCCCCATAGTAGCAAGGAGAATGTGACTTTTTCTTTTAGTAAAACGATTCCAAAGAAAATTAAAATAATTACGCATCCTGAAAATAAAACAGTTTTATATATTTGTATATATTTATTTACCAAATTGGGTGCAATGGCTGTGTAAACATCTCCTGCCGCTTCTTCAAAATTTAATGAGATGTGAATATTATTTAATTCTATACTTGATGGAAGTGTAAACTGAGAATTTATTAAAGATTTACCTTGAAATTTTTGTTCTTTAATAATCTCCCCTTCTCTGTCTTCCACCTTTATAGTAAGTGCACCACAGAGCAATTTCCCCGAGAAATTAAAGGCATAATCATATTTTTGTTTTGGTGAATAAATTACCCGATATCTGATAATTTTTGAAACAGGCTGAAGTCCTGTTTGATACTCTTTATCAAATATTAATTCTGCATGAGATATGGGAAAGTAACATAGACAAAAGAAAAAAGTTAATAAAGAAAACCATAATTTATTCATAATTAATACTCGCAAAAAAGTTTTTGAAGCTATATTTTATAATAAATTATCTTATTGATATAAAATATGACTTATGAAATTAGAAGTATTTAGTTGTGTAAGATTAAATTTAATTAAAAATAGGGCAATAGTGGTCTTCGGAGAGATATGGACATACCTCGTATCCTTGTGAATTAAAGAACTGAACTGCACGAAGAATTTCCTCGAGGTTAAATTGCCAATCTTGTGGATTGTAATCTAATGTATGTGGGAAGCAAGAGAAATCGAAACTTTCACCATATCCCGGTGCATAACCATCTTCAGTTCCTTCTTCACAATGGAATCCCCCTGAGTTAAAAAATTGAATCACTCGTAGTAATTCTCTCAAATCTATTTTATTATCTTTATTTGTATCTGCTGAATGATAATCTGGAACAGGGTTGATATTAAAAACAAGTTGGACGAATTCTACCTTTGTCCCATTGTAACTAAGGACAAATTGATATTCTTCATAGATACTCATTCCATCATTATCCACATCGGCATCTGGCATTAGGGGAAATATCCCTGAAGGATATTCAAACGATGAATAGGTATTTTGTATTTGAAGTGTATTGATTAAATTGCTTAAATTTCCTCCTATCGTAAGCAAGCCAGTTAGAACATGACGGTATGAATAGTATGTGGTATGAAACAAAAGTTCTGTTTGAAGAATATTATAATTTTCAACATACTTACAGATGAATTGATTTTCCCATATCCCCTGAGGAGAACATAGTAAAAATTTTACAAGTTCTATTTCCCATTCATCTGGTATAGATGATTGATTAGTGTCAAGATTGTTCAAAGTTAAACCAAAAAAATCAGCCATCTTTTTTACTTCCCATGCAAAATTAGGGCATGTTTCTTCCCGGACGCAAATTTCACCTTCTACAGTGCCTTCTCCTTCGGTTGTGCCTTCGGTAGTTCCCTCGCCTTCAATAGTCCCTTCTTGAATACCTTCACCATCAGGTGTCCCTTCAATAACCCCATCAGGTATCCCTTCAATAACTCCGTCAGGTGTCCCTTCAATAACTCCGTCAGGTGTCCCTTCAATAACCCCATCAGGTGTCCCTTCAATAACTCCATCAGGTGTCCCTTCAATAACCCCATCAGGTGTCCCTTCTATTATTCCTTCACCTTCGGGAGGGCAGGGTCCCGTAGATACCCAGAGAGCAACGGTGCTATCCATTACTACGGTTGTCCCACCAATAGGGTTCTGATTAATAACATATCCTTCAGGAATTTCATCATTACATACTTCTATAACTTCTCCAACGGATAAGAAAGCATTGGTGATTGCGGTTGCGGCAGAAGATAATGTGCTACCTATAACATCTGGAACATTAGTTAAGTTGGTAAAGATACACCAGACATATCTGTCCTGGTCCATAGAAAACGCACATCGTGGATATGTCGCAGACATATCACCAAAATCCCCTTCCCAACGCAGAAATCTCCAGCCAGGTGTAGTTGCCAGAGCCTCACCCCGAATATAAGTCCATTCAATAAAGTCAAATTCATGAACGCCTGTTGAAACAGTTGTGGGGTCATTAAAACCAGGCGTAATAGATACGCTCCCTTCACCCTGGACCTCCACAGTTAACATATACCAGGGCTTTTCGATAAAATGTGCCGTAATATTACGATTTTGGTCCATTGGCACATTCATTAAAATATAGTATCTTGGGCTGGCAGTTTCTGGAAGGTCGCCTGACCAATGGTCAAAGCGCCAGAGGTCATTCGTCTTATATGTCGTTATGCTAATTATGACACCTTCTGCATAACGATGTGGATTTCCCATAGGTCCAGGTGTCGCTCCACCTTCACCTTCTACATATACATTTAATTCATACCCTGTATCGGCAAATGTGGCAATAATATATTTATTAGAGTTCATGGTTATTGTGATAAATTCAGATGCACCATGAGCATCACCTGACCAACCACCAAAATATACACCAGGTGAAGTTCCTGAACTAATTCCAATGGACTGACCATCAATACACCCATATACCCCAGCCTGTGGAAAGGTATTACCTACAGCGTTTCCAGCGTGTTCTATTGTAAGTCTCCAGACCGCTGGCACGAAGACTGCTGTAACTGTTTTATTCCCATCCATATATACCTGATTATACCATCCCGAGCCTGATGCGGCACCTTCCCAGTGGTCAAATGCCCAGTCAGGGGTTGGAACAACACTTATAAATGCTGTTAAGCCAGCGCTGTAAGAGAATGTTCCTACACCCGGAACGACTGTTCCTCCCTCTCCAATACGATTAATTGTTAATGTGTATTGAACCTTTTCTTGTGCATGCAATAATCCACCTACCAAAAAAAATATTAGTATACATACTAATATTCGGATTTGAATGGAAATTGAAAGGTTTTTCATAATTAAGTTCCTTTTAATTAGTCTGAGATGTAGTGTTAACTTTTTTATTGTACTGAAATAGAACCCGATAAATCTTTCTACCTAATCTCTGCACCGACGCCTCACGCTCTGTAAGTATACCAAAAGGATTGTTTTCCATTAATTCTTGAACTAATAAAAAATGAGGGTGTGCAAGGAACAATGACTTTACCTCTGGTAATAATTCTTCTACATCTGTTTGAATAAATACCTTTCCACTCGGTTGCAAATAGGTAGCCAATACCTTTACAAGTTCTTCATTAACCAATCTTCTTTTATGATGTCTCCTTTTGAACCATGGGTCAGGGAAATTGATACTTACATATTGCAAAACATTTATGGGTAGACTATCAAGAAGAGGCTTCAAAACGATGTGAGCGTGACCTGTAAAAAAGAAAAGATTGTTTAAACCCTTTTCATTTTTCCAGAGGTTTGCACGTTCAACAAGCGGTTGGCGTATTTCCAGTCCTAGAAAATTCCAATCTTTCTGCTTCTGTGCCATTTTAATCAAAAAGTGCCCTGCGGCACAGCCTAAGTCGAGATGTAATGGGTTGAAAGAATGTGTATACACTTCTGTCCAATTCGGTAGTGGTGGCAGTGCGAGATATTTATTACTCAACGGATTAACATGTTGATGGATTCTCAACGGTTCATCATCCTTAATATTTTAAATTCAGTTTACTCTTTAATTTTATTTCACTATTATAATTATACTATTTTAGAATGATTTTATGATATTACTATCAACTAAAAAATTGTAGGATGTCGCATATATATTCTGGGCACATACACATAATTGAAAAGGAATTAATAAGGATTGTAAGATAAAGGAAAGAAATCTTAAAAAGGAAAATGAATATGGTAGATATAGGGAAAACACCTCTGGTCAGTGTAATCATGGGAAGTGCCTCTGACTGGGATATAATGTCTAGTGCAATTAAAATTTTGAAGGAATTTGGCATTTCTCATGAGCCGCGTATTCTTTCTGCACATCGGACACCTGATATATTAAGAGAGTATGTGAAGTTTGCAGAAGAACGAGGCGTAGAAGTATTTATTGCAGGAGCGGGTATGTCAGCCGCTTTACCAGGTGTAATTGCATCATACACAGTGCTACCTGTATTAGGAGTACCTATTCCATCAGGAGTCTTAAATGGGTTAGATTCTCTATATTCTATTGTGCAAATGCCACCGGGAATTCCTGTGGGCTGCCTTGCTGTTGGCAAACCAGGTGCAACCAATGCAGCACTGATGGCTGTTTCTATTCTTTCTGGAAAATACCACGAATTAAAAAATAAATTGATTGAGTACCGTGAACAACAGGCAAAGAAAATTTTAGAGACAAATCTTCCTGAAAATATTTAATATATAACCATAGATAGAGCCTTATATAACTTTAATGACTTCTGAATTGTTGGTCTTTTTTGCATTTTTGGTTGCAAGTTTTGTGCATACTACTACGGGTTTTGGTTCTGCTCTGGTAGGAATGCCTATACTTGTATTTGCGATTGGTTTGCAAATTTCTGCACCACTTTTAGCACTGCTGAGTCAAATTGTCAATCTAGGTGTCCTATGGCAAAATTGGAAGGACCTGGATTGGCGACATTCACTTGTTTTAATTATCCCGTCCATCTTTGGTGTTCCTATTGGCTTACTATTTCTAAAGGGTGAAAATGAATTATTACTCAATACCGTATTAGGAATAATTCTTATTGGTTATGGAATATTTTCATTCTTTTCTAATGAATTAGACAAAAAAAATGATAACAAATTGGTTATGAAGCCAATTCGTTCACACTGGGGTGCAATAGCCGGTTTTATTGCTGGTATTTTAGGTGGTGCATATAACGCTAATGGACCACCAGTAATTATTTATGCAAGTTATGCACATCAGGAGAAAGGTGCTTTTCGGTCTATTCTTCAAGCATTTTTCCTTGTGAATGGTTTTGTCATTATCGTGGGACATGCGATAGCAGGGTTGATAACAAAAGATGTATTACGATATTCACTTTGGGGTTTACCTGGTCTTGTATTAGGTATGTTAATAGGTTTTTATATAGACCGTTTTCTCACGCCTCAAAGGTTTCGTAATGTAGTAGTGTTAGGCATTATTCTTTTAGGACTGGCACTTATTTTCCCTGGATTAAATGCACTAATAAAATAAATTATTCACTCAAATTTACTATTATAAGACACTGGATATTTTTTTACAGGATAAGAACTGAATAATATCTGCTACATAATCCCTCAATCCATAATCCTCTCCAGAAGATTTAATAATTACTTCTGCTGGAATAGGATTTATACTTAACAAATTATTATCATACCCCTTTATCATATCTATTACTCTATCGGTAACTTCCTCTAATGTTCTTTCATCCCTACATGTCTGAAACTTGTAGACTTCTGATAAAACATCTTCATTTTTCAATATGGATGTGATGTAATTGTTTAATCTTTTATTTTTCTTAAAGTTTTGGTCTAATATCGCTCTTTCGCTCATCGTAATTATTTGTCCCAACCACAAATCGTCGTAAAACATATCCTTTAACTGTGTTTTAAAATATTCAATATCATACTTCTGCTTACCTACAAAAAGTGTTTTAATAACTTCATTCCCATAAGCAGCAATTATATTTATTTCTATGTCCTCAATTATAAAATTTATTATAAACGCCTTTTCATTGCTCTTTTCCTCGTTAATCTTATATTTAATTTTGTTATCATTTAAGGTTTTGATTATGTCATTTTTCCCGCGCACCAAGCCGTTATAACATATACCCCATTCCTCGTCTTTATATTTTGTTGCGGGTTTTCCATCAATATCAAAGAGAATCCCTCCAATAAGAAAGACCTTCTTTATCCCTGCATTTTTTAAACAATCCCTAAATAATTTGTTTGTAATAATTAATTCTGCGAACTTATTAAACTTTTCCATCAACTCTATTCTTCCTGCAGTACAGCCAGAATAAACCTTCATTTTAAGTTCACAAAAAGCAAGATTCTCTTCACTCTTACTAATAATGTCAAACTTTTGTTTTGTCAATTCAGATTCTTCCAAATTTACATTCTGGTCTAACCACTGGGGAAGTTTCATTAATGCAAACTCAAATCCCATTTTTTCTGATGTGCCTAAATTTTCTAATAGTTGTGCAACGAGATTTCCTCTTCCTGCTTGACTGTGTTGGTAGTAAGAAGTTATTGTTAGCAAGGATTCATAAAGACTATACAAATTTTCGTTCAAGAGTAATGTCTGCGATAATCCATGAAAGACTTCATCAAAAACATTAAAAGTAGATTGTATATTGAGGGTTCTTTTGAACATTTCTTTAACCCTCTTTAAATACATTCTTTTTAGACTTTTTTCTATATCGTTTTGTGGTTTTACACAAATAAGTAATTTTCTAACTCGCATAGTTTATACTTTCTGAGGTTTATGACAAATTATCACACTTTCCCCTCTTATCGCCCTATTTCGAGCACCTAACAAAGGATTAAATATTAACTTTTCAAACTCAAATCCCACATCTTCGCAAAATTTCTTTGTGGTTATAGTCGTTGGAATTTTCTGACCGTTGACTGTGCTATCTCCTATTATGATTGCCACCTTACCTCCCGGTTTTAATGCCCAGAAAATATTTTCAATAGATTTTTTTAAGTCTTGATAATACATCCCAACCTTTAAAGGTAGCTCTCCAAAACCCCCTGATGATTGTCTCCCGTTCTTCATTCCTAAATATTTAGATTCTATCTTTTTCATATCTGCACCAAAATAATCGTAAGCAATTTTATCCTTACCAACATAATCTATTGAAAAATAGTAAGGTGGACTTGTAATACAAGCATCAAATTTCTCGTGGAGATTGTGCACTTCTTTTAAGTCAAGTATATCGCTTTCTATAATTTGGGCTGGCTCAAATTTAAGTCCCTCTTTTTTACTAATCTCCATTATTTTTTCATAACAGGATTTTATATAGTTAAACTTTTCAATAAACAGTCCTATTTTCCCTTTTTTGTTATATCTGGATGTCCTTACAAAGGCGTCCATTGTATCAAAATATATGGCTAACATTAATTTGTAAATAGAAGGATTCGTATGTTTCCATTTCCTTTTCTCTATAATTTCTAATATATTACAAAGTTCATTTGTTGTAAAATTGAGTTCTTGCTCCTCAATAAAAAGCAAATCATTTTTTATTTCAGATAGTATAATTCCCATCGGTGTAACATCTATCCCTACGCTTTTAATACCCATCAGAGAGGCTTCGTGTGTAGTAGTTCCTGAACCGTTAAAAGGGTCGAGAAGAAGCGAATTGTGATTTAACTTAAAAGCATTGATTAGCGTTCTTACTACTCTTGGGTAAAACTTTCCTTTGTATGGATAAAGATTATGAAAGGCGTATGCATTCGTGTCACCAAACCTGTCCACAAATTCTGTATATAGGGTTGTTTTATTTTTAACCTTTTCCAGATGGGCAACTCTCAACCGTATAAAATCTACATCTCCTTTGAATTTGACATTTCTATTAATTGGATCAATCTCATATTTTTCAGTTAAGCCCTGTAATTCTAAATCCAAAAATTCCAAATCAGCCAAAGTCTGCATCCAAAAACCAAAGATTGTATCTCCTTTGGGCAGAACATAGTTAGCAAATTCTTTCGCATAAGCGTCTAAAATTTCATCATAGCCTGGAAAGTCGTGAGTTCCAAACATTGTCATCTGTTTGTTTTCTTCTTTATTTATAGTTTTATTTGCCATATTTTATTCCTCCTAATTTATATAGAATTTACTAGTATTTCTGTGCTCTGGTTTTTTAATGACTCTACATTATACTTTATTAACAATATTTTACCAATTTTTGTACGGAGAAAAATTATAAAATCTTGTGAAAATTTCTTTACCCTGTTTTTTATGCTATTTTGAAATAGATTCTATTCAATCTTACACATTATCAATCCAAATGGAATATTTCAGGGATGGGGATAAAGCGTGGTTTGTCTCCTTCAGTGTCCATAAGCGGGTTCGTTTTTGACCACCATTCTTTCATGATAGGTTCTTCTGCAATACGGACAAAACATTTCTCAGGCTCTTCGGATTCAAAATAAGCGAACAGGTCAAGTCCATGCCGAAATATAGAATAGTTTCGATAGCCTGCTCTACGATGTGCTTCTAAAACTTCATTACCAATTTCTCTATGCAATCGTTCATATTCGTCAATTACGCTTTCGTCTCTTAGTTTCATCATAAAGGCATATCTACGCATAGTTATCCCCTTTTTATTTTCCACCCAGAGCCCTGAGTGCGTCACAGAAAGGGATATAGGTATCGTTCCCAAACATTACAAAGCGGACAAGCGTAATTCCACAGTCTGGATATTTATCTAAAAATTCTTTTACTATTCCGACTGCTATCTTGCTCGCATCAGAAATGGGATAGCCATATACCCCGCAACTAATCGCGGGAAAGGCGATTGTTTTTACTCCATTTTCTACTGCTACCCTCAAAGAACGGACATAGCAACTTCTTAAAAGTTCAGGTTCACCATGCTTGCCATTATAATAAACCGGACCTACTGTATGAATCACATATTTA
>DAOOVZ010000093.1:0-11803 GCA_035370665.1 Candidatus Hydrogenedens sp. | reverse complement strand
TTTCCTCTTTTTTCCCTAAATTTTGTGCACATTGACCTAACATTAGATAAACCTGTCCTGAATCAGTCTTAGTTAATGACTTTTTTAATACTTTATATGCTGTTTCGTAATCGCCCTTTTCCATCAAGGCATGGGCATACCCTTCATACATAGAACTTGTTGCAAACCTGGAACGAACTAATTCTTGATACTGTTTTATACAATCCTGTCCTAATATTAAAGATTTTTCTGCCTGCCTGAGTTTATAATCTGGAATCCATAAAGCATAAGACAAGAATATAATCAAAAGACAGCCAATAAAACAGATAATATATCTCCATCGCTCCTTTAAACATATTTCATCTATTTTAATTTTTTTTAGTTCTTCCTTTTTTTTATTAAATAAAGATAAGAATGCGATTACAAGATGAGAAGCACTAATAATGATAGGATTAAAAAACGATATTAGAACAAATGCCATCCATACATAAGACTTTTTATAGGTAAACAACCATAGGAAATAAAATATACAAATCATAACTAGCCCTAAAATGCCCGTTTCTGCCAGCAATTCCAGTAAATCGTTATGTGCATGCAGGGTTAATAATTCATTTCTAATGTGGATACCCCCATAACTCGAATGTAAAGCCTGTGCTAAATACTTCGGACTCCAATAGTAGAAATTTCCAAAACCAACCCCTAAAATTGGGTGCGAAATGAACATACGAATTGTCCCGTCATATACCCAAAGGCGAACGCGAAAACCGACATCATCTTTTGAAAAACTTTGTGTAATACGCTCCATCAAATAAGGATAGGTTAACACAACAGCCAATAATATTCCTGATATAACAATCAAAAATTGTTTAATACTAAATTTTTTGTTTCTGAATAATTCTATATAAAACAAAACAAATATCAAGAAAGCCGTAAGCCATGCGGAACGGGAATTACTTAAAAAAAGTCCATAGCCCAGAATAAAAAAACATAGCACCTTGTATATATTTTTCTTTAATAAATCATCTTTATATATAAGCAAGTAGACTATTATCAGAGTGATGTAAGTTCCTGCCAGATTTTGATTACCGAACACAGAATACAATTGTTTATAGTTGGAAAATTCTGGAAATAGCACAGGCAACAAGTTCTGATGTTGTATGAACATTGCTAACGCTACGAATATACCTGAAAATAACACTCCATAATTTACTGCTGCCCTGTATTTTTCCTCCTTATAAAATGCGGCAATAAAGATAAGAAACATTAGAACAAGAAATAACTCAGTGGAACGAATCAAGGTCTGTTCAGGCACCTTTGCATAAAAAATCCCCAGGCATAAAAATAAAATAAAAGCAAGGAAAAATAATAGGGGTATAGGGACAAACAGTTTTTCTTTTTGGGTCAGTAAAAAAGGGGATAAAAGAATCAGGAAAATGCTTAATGTAATCTCTTTTGGATAAAGAAAGGATGTAAATTCAAAAGAATATACTAATGGTGGTATGAGTATAGATAGAAAAAGCAAACTACATATTATCTTGTCCTTCCCCGTAAGATTCATGCAATTTTTTTCGATTCCTAACTTTTTGTTATTTTGTTTGAAACTTTCTTTAACAATTGTAAAAATACATGTTCGGTTTTTGAAAGAGACAAAAATCGTGGGTAAATACAAACATAGGGGATTGTCGGCATTCTTTTCATTTTAATAATCTCTACCTTATCTTTCCATTCCATCGCAACCATTCTCGGGACTAGAGAGATACCAAACCCTTCTGACACATACCTCATAATCACCTGAAATGAGCCCCCATCAATAACGCACCTGGGAGATATTTTCATTGCCTTAAAATATTTATAAATAATTCGTCCTGTCCTTGTTTTTGGGTCTATCATAATCACAGACTCTTTGTTAATATCGGCAATATTTATATGCTTTTTATCTTTCCATGGATGTCCTCTGGGAGTTACAAAATAGACCAGGTCCTCACATACCTTCGTTTCCCGAAGATTTTTATGGTGCACAGGCTGTGTGACTACACCAATATTTAATTCCCCGGTATGCACCATATTTTCAATCTCTTCAGAGGAACGGGTTATAATAGACAATTGAACCTGTGGAAAAACTTTTAAGAATTCACGAATAACTCCCGGCAACAGATGTAATGCAAAGGTATCGCTAGTCCCTATCATCAACTCAGGCGGATATCCCCTTGTTACCTCCTGAAACAATGTATTAAATTTCTTTTGCACCAGTGTAAAGTCTTTTGCTAATCCATAAAAACTTCTCCCAAGAGGCGTTAGACATCTTCTTTTACGGTCAAACACTTCTCCCCCTAATTTTTCTTCGATACTTTTTATCCTCTGACTTAAAGCAGGCTGAGTTCTACCAGTCTTTTCCGCAGCCTTCCCAAAAGAGCCCGTTTCGACTAACGCACAAAAGCATCTAAGCGCATCATAAGAAAATATTTCCATAAGAATTACTTATAATTTTAATAATTAAAATTCATTAGATTTATAACATTCTATATATGTTATTATACTTTCAAACTAGTGGGCAAATTTATAGAGGAACAAATAATGGAAAAACATCCAAAATTAAATTACAAGGACGCAGGTGTCAATATTGATGCTGCGAATGAAGCCGTTAGTAAAATTAAGGAACTTGTCAAACGCACCTTCAATGACCAGGTATTATCAAACATTGGTTTATTCGGAGGACTTTTTCAGATTGACCTTCATGGAATAGAAGAACCTGTCCTTGTTTCAAGTATTGACGGCGTAGGGACAAAGATAAAATTAGCCATTATGGCAAACAAACACGACACAGTGGGTGTAGACCTCGTATCCCATTGCGTCAATGACATTTTAGTTCAAGGTGCCAAACCCCTCATCTTTTTAGATTATATCGCTATGGGTAAACTGAACCCCTCTACCATAATTGAGATAGTAAAAGGTTTAACCCTTGGTTGTGGACAGGCAGGATGCGCACTTATCGGTGGTGAAACCGCAGAAATGCCAGATATTTACAATCCTTATGATTATGACCTGGTCGGAACTATTGTGGGCATCGTTGACCGCAAAAAAATTATAGATGGTTCAAATATCCAGGTAGGTGATATTATTATTGGCTTATCCTCTTCGGGGCTACATACCAACGGCTACAGCCTTGCCAGAAAGATATGTTTCGAGATTGCAGGATTAAAATTAGAAGATATGCTTCCAGGAACAAACCAGACTGTTTATGATGCCTTGATGAGACCTCACTATTGCTATTCAAAGATTATGCAAATTGTAATGAAGCTAGTGGATGTCCGTGGAATGGCTCATATAACAGGCGGAGGAATTACAGAAAACCTGCCTCGTATACTCCCGGAGGGAATTGGTGCAGAAATTGATTTAAGCACATGGGAAGTTCCTCCCCTTTTCCGTTTTCTAAAAGAAGCAGGGAATGTAGAAGATATGGAAATGCTTCGTGTGTTTAATATGGGTATCGGTTTACTATTTATAATTCCTGAAAATCATTTGCCAAAGGTATTAAAAGCCTTCGACCAGGCAGGGGTTACAGGACACATCGTTGGCAAAACAATTCAAGGAGAAAGAAAAGTCTATTATAAGGGAAATTTGAAATATGCTCAACCGAGTTGAAATAGCAGTCCGTCCCGAGTTGGAAGACCCTATCGGAAAAAGTTTGTGCGCTCAGATAAAGGACGATTTATCTATACCATGCAAATCCGTTCGTGTGGTAGATGTATACACAATATTAGCAGAATTAGCCCCTGTTGAATTAGCAAAGGTAGCAAATGAACTATTTACCGATTCTGTAATACAAATTTCATCCATAAATCAACACATCTACTTTTCCCCAGACTATCAATTTGTGGTTGAAGTCGGATTCCGCCCTGGTGTCACTGACAATGTCGGTAAAAGTGCCCGTGAAGGAATTCAGGATACATTATCAAGAAATCTGAAACCAGGTGAATTTGTATTTAAATCAACTATATATTGGTTTTCAGGACTATTAAAAGATGAATGTTCTCGTATTGCGAAAGAACTTCTTGCTAATGAATTAATACAGCAATGGATTCTTTTATCTGCAGAAGAACTAAAATCAAAAGACAATTTTTCACTACTTCCCATTCCGTTAGTAACAGAAAAGACAGAAACTACCGTAGAAACCATTTCCTTAAATTTATCGGACAAAGAACTAATAGAACTCAGTCAAAAAAGACTATTAGCACTTGACCTTAAAGAGATGAAAACCATCAAAGGATATTATGAAAATCCTACTACAAAGAAGCATAGGAAAGACCTCAATCTACCAGAGGAGCCTACGGATATTGAATTAGAGATATTAGCCCAGACCTGGTCGGAACACTGCAAACATAAAATATTCAACGCTAAAATTAAATATGACGATGGTAGGGGAAATTTATCCACTATTGATAGTCTCTTCAAAACCTATATTAAATCCACCACAGAAATACTTGAATCAGAAATTGATTGGTTGGTTAGTGTATTCCACGATAACGCTGGATTGATAAAGTTTGACAAAGACCATCTTATATCCATGAAAGTAGAAACTCACAACAGTCCTTCTGCCCTTGACCCTTATGGCGGTGCTATTACCGGAATTGTAGGTGTGAACAGAGACATTTTAGGAGCAGGATTGGGTTGTCGTTGTATTTTTAATACAGATGTTTTCTGTTTCGCTTCGCCTTTCTATGAAGGTAAAATTCCGGAACGACTTCTACATCCACGGCGGGTGTTAAGAGGAGTGCATGCCGGCGTGCGTGATGGAGGCAATCAGAGCGGAATCCCAACTGTAAATGGTGCAATTGTGTTCCATGAACGATTTTTAGGAAAGCCATTAGTCTTCTGTGGCACAGGTGGTATCATACCTACAACCATTAATAATAAACCCAGCCATGAAAAGCAAGCACAAAAGGGTGATTTTATCGTAATGATTGGTGGCAGAATAGGCAAAGACGGCATCCATGGTGCTACTTTCTCGTCAGAAGAATTGCATGAAGGTTCACCTGTAACCGCAGTTCAGATTGGAGACCCAATTACTCAGAGAAAATTATCCGATTTCTTGTTTGAAGCAAGAGACCGCTCTTTATATAACTCTATAACGGACAATGGTGCTGGTGGTTTATCTTCTAGTATCGGTGAAATGGCAAAAGATTCAGGAGGTGCAGAAGTCCATTTAGACCGTGCTCCATTAAAGTATGCAGGTCTGGCACCGTGGGAAATTTTCCTGTCCGAATCTCAAGAACGAATGACTCTTTCAGTCTCTCCACAAAATATTGATGAGTTTCTCTACCTTGCAAAAAAGAGAGATGTTGAAGCAACTGTGCTCGGCAATTTTACGGATTCTGGTTATCTTGAATGCTATTTCAATGACAAATTGATAGCCTCCTTATCTATGGAATTTCTGCACAAAGGACTACCGACAATGGAATTAAGGGCACAATTAGCCCCTTCCATTGAAAAACAATTCCATATACCCCACAAAAGTGATTTGACAGAAGACTTAAAAAATGTATTGGGTAGCCTGAATGTTTGCAGTAAAGAGACCTTTGTTCGCATGTATGACCATGAGGTTCAAGCTCAATCTGTCATTAAGCCTTTTCAAGGTGCTACTTGTGACGGTCCAGGAGACGCTTCTGTGATTCGACCTGTATATAACTCAAACCGTGGATTAGCCATATCCTGTGGTATCTGTCCCAAATACAGCGACCTTGACTGTTACCAGATGGCAGCAAACGCAGTAGACGAAGCAGTGCGTAATTTAGTAGCCGTTGGCGTAAAATTGGGAGATATAGCAGGATTGGATAATTTCTGTTGGCCTGACCCGGTTGAAAGTGAGAAAACACCAGACGGTGCTCATAAACTTGCTCAATTAGTATTAACCTGTAAGGGTTTGCATGATACCTGCCTACGCTACAAAGTGCCATTAATTAGTGGCAAAGATAGTATGAAGAACGATTACAAAATTGGTAATATAAAAATCTCCATTCCACCGACTTTACTTATTACTACAATTGGTTTTATCGAGGATATTAATCAAACAACGACTGTGGATGTAAAAAATCCCGGTGATAAGATTTATCTCATAGGCAAGACAGTAGAAGCATTGGGTGGTAGCGAATGGGCAGACATTAATAAATTTGAGGGAGGAAGTGTCCCCAAAGTTATACCCGTAGAAGCAATTGAGCAATATAACAAAATCCACGAATCCATCAGAAATGGCTGGATTTCTTCATGCCATGATTGTTCTGATGGTGGACTTGCCGTCGCTTTAACAGAAAGCGCCTTTGCAGGTGGGTTAGGTATGAAAATAGACTTGCAAACTATAGGATTGAATGATGACATAGTCACGCTATTTAGTGAAACGCCCTCACGACATATCGTTTCTGTTCCTACGAAATATCAAAACGACTTTCTAAAATTAATGGACAGCATAAATATTTACTACATAGGCGAGGTCATCGAACAACCTCAATTTACCATACATGGTAATTCAGGAAAACCCATAGTTAACAGTTCCATTTTTGAACTTAAAGAAGCATGGCAGAAAACACTCCGAATATAGGGATAATATATGACACAGGTTCTTGTTTTAACAGGTTTCGGAATAAATTGTGAACGCGAGACAGCAAACGCTTTTCAAAAAGCAGGTGGAAAACCCTTGCTTGTTCACCTAAACGATTTGATAGAAAAGCCAGATTATCTTGATAAATCTAAAATACTTGCCATTCCTGGAGGTTTCTCCTTCGGTGATGATATTGCATCAGGTAGAATCATGGCAAACCGTATTCGGTATAGATTAGAAACACCTATACAAAAGTTTATAAATGATGGGAAACTTATTATAGGAATATGCAATGGCTTCCAAGTTATGGTAAAGATGGGTATTTTACCCTTATTCAACCATGAGTTCAAACAATGCGTAACATTGACGAACAATGGCTCGGGTCGTTTTGAAGATAGATGGGTTCACTTAAAAATTAACACAGTTTCTCCGTGTGTCTGGACAGAAGGCATCGGACAAATTGATTTGCCCGTCCGTCACGGTGAAGGCAAATTTATTACTAAAGACGCCAACATCTTGTCCCAACTTAAAGCAAACAAGCAGATTGTGCTACAATATGTAAAAATAGATAATTCATTAGCAAATGGTGAATACCCTACTAATCCTAATGGTTCAATAGAGGATATCGCGGGTATCTGCGACCCTTCTGGAAGGATTTTAGGATTAATGCCACATCCTGAAGGATTCTGGGATGCCAAATTACACCCCTTGTGGAATCGTCGCGGGCTTGATGGTCCAGGGGGTGGATTAAAAATATTTGAAAATGGAGTTTCTTTTGCAAAGATTTATTTATAACGAATTAATATTAAGTCTATTAGTATCGTATGCCTCATAAAAGCACTTATTTTACACGAACCAGTTACAATATTATTCAGACAAGAGAAGATTGGGAACAATCTCTAAAAATACTCTCAGTTGAACCCAAAATTGCCATTGATATTGAAGCCAATTCCTTATATGAGTATCCGGGAGAAATTTGTTTAATCCAGATTTCTACGCATGGATACGATTTCCTTCTTGACCCATTGTCAAATTTCCCTTTCCCTGAATTGGGCGAACTACTATCAGACCAGAAGATAGAAAAAATATTTCATGCTTCTGAGTATGACCTTCACCTCCTCTGGCATCAATATCACTGGACAGTTAATCGCCTTTTCGATACCATGTGGGCGGGAAAACTTTTAGGCTATAAGCAATTGGGGTTGGTCTCCTTTTTACATACATTGCTAAATGTCCAGCATAATAAAAAGTTTCAGAAATCTAATTGGAAAAAACGACCTCTTTCTATTCAGCAATTAAGTTATGCGTCCCGTGACTCTCATTACTTGATACAATTAGAAAAAAAATTAAAAGAACAACTAATTAAAAAAGGATTATGGGACGAGGCTCAAGAAATCTTTGAAGAATTACCAAAAGAAATCATCAAGAAAGAAAAAGAGTCTACACAACTAATAAGAATGATTCGTAACAATAATCTGTCTTCCCCAAATATCCATGTTCTTTGTGAACTTTACCGATACCGTGATGAATTAGGGAAATCTCTACATATTCCTCCCGGTCAATTAATTTCAAACAAATGTCTTATAAATTTAGCAAAAACTATCCCCACAACAATAGATGAATTAAATAAAATGCCACGCATACAATCAATCATGAAAAAAGTAGATAAACAGGAGTTGCTGTATATAATCTCAAATTCATCCACAAAAAATGATGATATTCCAATCCCTATACAAAAAAATAATAACCAGCAAATAAAAAAACGGACCTCTTATTTAATGCAATGGCGGAAAGAACAAGCAATTATTCGAAATGTTGATTCAGATGTTGTATTACCTAAAACCAAATTAGCCATCCTTGCAATTCATGGACCCAAAACCTATCAGGATTTGTTAAAATTAAAAGTTCTGGGACCTGTCCGCTTAAAAATGTATGGAGAACAAATTACCGAAGTGCTTAAAAAAGCCGATGAGGTTTTTGAACAAAGCCATTCATAAATAAAATAATATAAAGGTTAGATAATATTTTTATAAAATTAAGAGAGAGCAATTTATGAAATTTTGCGTAGGAAGTAAACAATGATACGGAATAAAAAATCTATCCTTTGCATTTCTTTCCTTTTGATAGTATTCTTATTGATTATCTCAAGCAATAGTTATGCCCGAAAAAAAGCGACTAAAAAAGAAACTGAACCAAAATTACCTGCTCCAACAAATCAGTATGAAAATCAGCCTTATAGCGAATATTCTGGTCCCAAAGGCACATTAGATATTGATGTTACAGATGCAGTAGGAAAGTATTGGGGTGCTCGCGTTGATTTGCTTGATATGGAAGAAGGTAAAAGATACCGTTATGATTTTCCCGAGGGAAAAGGAGAAAAGCAAGTCCCAATCGGCAATTTCCGCGCCTATATTTATGCCTACGACAACGGTGTTCCTGTTATGGTTCAAATTAAAGACATTTCTGTAAAAGAAAATGAGCCCGTTTTTGTCCCTATAACTCTACTTGAAGGGACAACTGGTCCTCTGGTGCTACGAGATTTCGACAACGATTGTGACCTTGTTCTCGATAGGGTTGAAATAGATTCAGGCACTGACCCATACAATCCTACCGATGTCCCCGGTAAAAAAACTATTCCTGTTGAAAATAAAGTGCTACTAAATAAACCTGGCTGGTATAAAGGTGAACTATGTTGTTTCTCTAAATACAGTATTGGAAGTGAAACTATCGGAGAACTGATAAGAAGAGCAGAAAAAGATGGACTTGATTTTCTCGCAATTACTGACATCAACACATTAAAATCTATTGAGGACATAGAATACCACTCTGACAAACTTGTTCTTATCCCTGCAATGAAATGGGGCAATGAACAGAAAGGCTATGCACTTGTCTACTGTCCACGAACACCATTGGACACACCTACAACTATCCCTGAAGCACAAGCAGAGTGCATAAGGGTTCAGGCTCAGGGTGGAATCTTTGCTATTGCTCACCCTTGCTTTCCTGTGGGCTTCTGGCAATGGGGCTTAAATTATGTAAACGCCATTCAAGTCTGGTGTAGAGGATGGAGAGCCGTTCCTCCACTTACCTTAGACAAATTAGATGATTGGATAAAAGAGAAAAAAGATGGTAGGTTCGTATACTCAATTGCCGCTGCGGTTAATGAATCCAATATCGCTTCCGTATCTGCAAATTCTCAAGCCTCTCGTTTTTGGGATTACGAAATTGCTCGCGGTGCTATGACCTGTGGAATTGCCGGAAGCCACTCCTCAAACCCATCTGTGCCATTAGGAAGACCAATTACTTATGTCCGTGCAGAAAACAAATCGTTAGGTGCTATTCTTGATGGTATCCGATTGGGGAGGACTTTTGTCGCTTCCGACGCTGGCGGAGTCAAATTGGCTTTCATCGCCGATACTCTAGCAGATAATAAAATTGATGTAGGCATAGGTGGTGTAGTCCCATTAGATTTGGATATCCGTTTTGAAGCAATAGTCACAAATGCAAAAGGTAAAAAGTTAGAAGTGCTATTTAACGGCAGACCTATTGTAACCAAAATAATAGAAAGCGATAATTTTACACTTCGTTTTACAGACAAACCCACAAGAAGTGGTGCATATCGCCTACGTGTAATTGGTCCACCAGAACAATCGTCAAAAGGCTTTGGAGATGTCGAAGTTTATGCAATGACGAGCCCAATTTATGCACAAAATATAACTTCTGCCTTACTCTGGCGTATACCTAATTTTGACCCTAAAAAGGCATGGATAGAAATTAAACCCAGTGAAGAAGGTTCTTATCTCAACCTCCCTGAAAACTAATATATCCCTATCAAATTAATTTTTTGTTATAATATAAAAGGGTTAAAGAAATTACAATCTCTATCCCATTGTTTCAAATAGAAGGTGTTTTCAACAAGGCAAATAAGATGTTAGAAACAGATATAAGTTTATCTTTTAATAACCACGATGACCCGCTAATCATCGCAGGCAGAGAATTTCATTCCCGATTGCTAATTGGGACAGGTAAATTTCCATCAGCAGAGGCGTTACGGAAAACAATAAAATCCTCTGGGACGGAAATTGTTACTGTGGCATTAAGGCGGATTGACTTGAAAAGCCCTGAGAACGATAGCATACTTTCTGTTCTCGACCCCAAAGAGGTGCTTATCTTACCCAATACCAGCGGTGCACGAACCGCAGAGGAAGCATTAAAACTGGCACGAATTGCTCGAGCCGCAGGATTGGAACCCTGGGTAAAATTGGAGATAACCCCTGAGCCAAGGTATCTTATACCTGACCCAATCGAAACGATTAAAGCAGCCGAACTATTAATCAAAGACGGCTTTATTGTTCTACCATATATTCAGGCAGACCCCATTTTAGCAAAAAAATTAGAAGCATTAGGAACAGCCACCGTAATGCCATTAGGTTCACCTATCGGCAGTAATAAAGGCTTAAAGACAAAAGAATTGATACGGATAATCATTGAGGAATCAAATATACCGGTAGTCGTTGATGCAGGTTTAGGTGCACCTTCGCATGCAGCAGAGGCTATGGAAATGGGCGCTGATGCTGTCCTTGTAAACACAGCACTTGCAGACGCACAGGACCATGAAAAAATGGCACTTGCTTTCCGTTTAGCCACACAAGCAGGTAGGTTAGCCTTCCATGCAGGCTTGGGACCTCAACGGGAAACAGCCGAAGCCTCTTCTCCC
The DNA here is from genome assembly GCA_035370665.1 of Candidatus Hydrogenedens sp. GTDB lineage: Bacteria > Hydrogenedentota > Hydrogenedentia > Hydrogenedentales > Hydrogenedentaceae > Hydrogenedens. The sequence continues at coordinate 515 of DAOOVZ010000093.1, read as the reverse complement.
TTAACTGGTTTCTTATTCACTTCAAACGATAAATAACCTTTAACTCTATTATTGATGTAATTATGAAAATAACTCCTTATTCCTTTTTAGAAATACTTCAAAATTGGCATAAAGACCGAATAGCCGATTTATATAGCCAGATTACGGAGGCTGATGTTTTATCAGCGTTAGATAAAGAAAACCTTTCAGTAAAGGATTTAATCGCTCTTCTATCACCAGAGGCAACTACATTTATCGAACAGATTGCCCAGAAAGCACATCATTTGACAAGACAGCATTTTGGTAGAACCATATCCCTTTATGCTCCTATTTACTTGTCTAATCTCTGTGCCTCAGACTGTGTATATTGTTGCTTTGCTGCACACGCAGGAATACACGAAAAACGAGTTGCACTTAATGAGGAACAGATTAGGGAAGAATGTATTGAATTAAGAAGTCGAGGTATCCAGACCGTTCTAATTTTGACTGGGGATGCACCTAAAAGAACAGGAGTAGACTATATTTGCAAAGCGGTG
>DAOOVZ010000092.1:0-11909 GCA_035370665.1 Candidatus Hydrogenedens sp. | reverse complement strand
GTATTCGGCGTTGGGCAGAATTTGACCGTAATCGTGTTATCAATCTTGGATTAGACCTTCAAGGTGGTATTCACATGGTCTTACGGTTTGATATCAATGATTTGCCTCCAGAACGCTTGCAGGAATATAGAGACCGCAAATATTCAGATGCAGATATTGAAAAAGAGGTACAAGATATTGTTCTTCAGCAAATACGCCGTAGGGTAAATGAGTTTGAAGCAAAAGAACCTATAATTCAAGCCCTTGGGAGGAATCAGATTCAGATTCAATTACCCGGCGAAAAGAATGTGGAACGGGCGAGAAATCTTGTAAAGAAAACCGCTCAATTGAATTTTCACATTGTTGCGGAAATGACCGATTTAGTTCAGGTTTTCCAGAAGATAAAAGATAAGTACCCGGAAGAGTTTAGTGCTTTTATTCAACGACCCAAATTGAGAGGAGACTATTTTGCAGTTCAAGTAGAAAATTATGACCGGGTTCGTCGTTTAATAGAGACCTGTGAAAAGGAAGGACTTATTCCAGAAGACAAATTAATACTATTCAGTCAACCTCCGAAACCTTATGAAGAACAAACTTACAAATTATATCTTGTTGATAAAAAACCCATTGCATCGGGTGAAGGTTTGCGTTCTGCTACGGCAATACCTGACCCCAATAATCCCCCTAATTGGAAGATTTTATTTGAATTTAACAATGCCGCAGGGGCTCTTTTTGGCGAAGCGACAGAGAAAAACATCAACAAACCCATGGCAATTGTGCTGGACGGTATGGTCTGTTCTGCACCTGTAATTAGAGACCGCATTACGACCCGAGGTGAAATTACAGGCAACTTTGAACAAGCCGAAGCAAGTGACCTTGCCATTGCATTGAATTCAGGCTCTATGTTCGTGCCTGTGAGGGAAGAATTTACCCGTATCGTAGGCGCAAGTTTGGGTTCAGATGCAATCCATAAAAGTGTGGTATCTGCCGTTTTGGCGTTATTAATTGTAAGTGGATTCATGGTAATTTACTACATGTATGCAGGCTTTGTGGCTCTTGTCGGTTTGTTCGTGAACTTCCTGATTATCCTGGCACTCATGGCATACTTCGAGATGACACTCACTTTACCAGGCGTGGCAGGACTTATCCTTACTATCGGTATGGCAGTAGATGCCAATGTGCTTATATATGAGCGTATCCGAGAAGAGTTACGATTGGGACACACCCTGGCAACAGCCGTTAACAGCGGTTTCAATCGTGCTGCTGTTACCATCTGGGATTCAAATCTAACGACACTTATCGCCGCTGCCGTGCTATTGCAATTTGGAACAGGTCCCATACAGGGTTTTGCCATAACTCTCAGTATCGGCGTATGTGCAAGTATATTCGCTGCCCTGGTCGTTTGCCGTTCATTATTTGACTTTATGTTAGAACATAAATTGATTAAATCTTTACCCATGCTAAGCGTTGTTCCTATGAAAACCAAAATCCCATTTATGGAATATCGGTATTATGCCTTTACTTTTAGTGGTATATTAATTGTAATTGGTATGGCAATATTTATATGGAGAGGAAGCGAAAACTTAGGGGTAGACTTTGTCCAGGGAACAAATATTAATGTGCAAATAGCAAGCCCTCAACCTGTTCAGCCGGGTGCAGTCCGTGAAGCATTGGCAAAGATTGGATATAAAAATGCAATCGTTCAATTGATGACTGAGGAAAGTAATAATGTGGAATCTGGAAATCGTTTCCTGATTCGTATTGCAGAAACGGATGTAAAGGGAGCAAATGTTACAGGTTCACCTGATAAAACTGGAATGCAATATAATGCCAATACAGCACCTATATCTGCTGCCAATACATCGCCTATATCTGCTTCCACTTCAAGTGGAGCAGCAGGTGGAGATATAGGGGAATCTATTCAGAAAGCACTTGCGTCCTTCACACAGTCAGGTAAATCAGAGGATGTGGTCATAGAAGACCAGCAAACCGTAGGACCCGCAGTTGGTGCACAATTACGAATGGATGCTATTAAATGTATATTCTGGGCGTTTGTGTTCATTGTTATATATGTTTGGTTCCGATTCGAATTAAAATTTGGTGTTGCCGCAGTGCTTGCAGTAGTCCATGATACCTTAATTACATTAGGTATATTTGCTATATTGCGTAGACCTATTGACATGACTGTGGTTGCAGCAATATTAACTATTATAGGTTATTCCATTAACGATACCATTGTTATATTTGACCGTGTCCGTGAGAACTTAAAACTATACCGAGGCAAGGGCTATAAATATATGGATATTCTCAACATTGCAATTAATGAAACTTTAAGCCGAACACTACTCACCTCACTTACGACCTTGTTCAGTGTAATAGTCCTGTTCTTATTTGGTGGCATTGCTATTCGTGATTTTGCATTAGCACTACTTATAGGAATTGTTATCGGGACATATTCATCTATCTTTATCGCTTCACCAATTGTGCTTATCTGGCAGAACAGGATTGAACAGAGACAATTACGCTTAGCCGCTCAGAAGAAAACTGGAACAGGTAAAAAAACATCTCAGGCAAAAGCAGGAGCAAAAATATAAATTAATTGATACACACACAAAAAGTATAGAATAGACAACTTTTCGGGGAGAGTTTTTCTCTCCCCGATTTGTCTTTATAGAATAAACTATCAAAATGAGGAGAGTAAATGGGTTCTTCTATTCTTATATATTTAAGCATACTCTTTGGCACGGCACTGGTAATAGCACTTTTATTCCGAACAATAAAATTCCCTTCCATCATCGGTTTTATTCTTGCAGGAATCATATTAGGACCATCAGGACTTGGCTTATTTCCTGAAACATGGGTTTCCTATTTCATTGATTGGGGTGCAGTTTTACTGTTGTTTGTTGTGGGACTCGAATTAAGCAATTCCTTATTTCTGAAAACCCTGTATCTTTCCGTAAAATCAGGGGGATTACTGGTTCTATATCAGGTGCTTGTATTTGCCATCATTTGCTACTTCTTTGTTGATATAAATAGCATGCTGGAACTTTTAGTTTTAGTTGCAGTTTTATCTTCAAGTAGCACAGCAATTGTCTTAAATTATCTTCACGACCACAGTGAAATAGAAACTCCTTACGGCATACTCTCTACCACAGTAACAATTATTCAAGATATTTCAACACTTGTATTTCTCGTCATAATTTCATTCTTATCCGTTTCGACTACCTCTGTTCAAGGAGGATGGACAGGCAGAATAGCAACTCTAATTTTAGGTTTAATAGTCATTTTTGTTTTTATCTCTGGGAAAAAAATAATTCCGCCTATAGTAGCATATATCGCCTATCAGGGAGGCCCTGATTTACTAACCCTATTTGCATTGTTCTGTGCAATCATTGGTGCATTAATCGCTTATTATTTAGGTTGGTCAGCGGGATTAGGAGCATGTTTTGCTGGAGTCCTCGTAGGACAGTCAGATGAACGGCACCAATTGGCTGCTGAAATACAACCTTTCCATGATGTTATATACGCGTTATTTTTTATCTCCCTGGGCATGTCATTCCCATTAGAATGGTCAATAACACATATTCAACTACTATCATTGATTGTAATCGGAGTCCTACTTGCACGATTTATTTTAAACCTTCTTGCTCTAAAAACCACAGGGGTATCTACTCGACTTGCTATACTCGTTTCTATTTTTCTCCTACCGTTAAGTGAAATTAGTTTCATTATCTGTCGAGAATTTTCTAAATGGGATTATGTATCACTTGATATTTTGTATGGAGTTACTGCAATTACAACCGCAACAATGGTAATCAGCAGTGTTCTTTTACTATATATCAAACCGTTAAACAAAAAATTGATAGATATTTTATCCCCAAAAGAGGATGAAGATTTTATAGAAGGGACTCAAATTGGTCCACATGTGGTTATTATCGGCTTTGGTTTAACGGGAGAAAATCTGGCGAAAGTTCTAAAATCAACCGGGATTCCATTTATTGTAATTGAAATGAATCAAGAGTTAGCACAAAAAGCAAAAGATATGGGACCTGCTAAGTTAATTGTTGGAGATGCTACCCAAAGAGTAATTTTAAATCAAGCAGAACTTCATACCGCTCAAGCAGTAGTTATATCCTTGAATGACCCTATCGCATGCCGTAAAATTGTGGGACAGATTGTCGTGCACCATTCACATTTATATATCCTGGTAAAAACACGATTCGCCCAGGAGATTGAAGTATTAAAAAAATTGGGAGCAAAACAGGTAATTTCTGAAGACTTTGAAACTTCTATAGAAGTAATTGCCCATGTTTTGAAACATTGTGGGGTACCGGATAATATTGTAGAAGCGGAAACAATAGCCATTCGTTCGGATGGCTATGCCATGCTTCGAGGAAAGGTAAGTTCCCGTGCAGGCATTGAAGAAGTAATAAGAATTTTGGAAAGGACTACAACCCAAACCTATTATCTGGGAGAAAAAAGTTTTGCGAATGGAAAAACCCTTGCCGAAATAGACCTTCGAAAACGCACCGGTTGTTCTGTTATTGCCGTTGTTCGTGCAGGTATCCCTACAACCAGTCCCCCAAGTGATTTTGTCCTACAGGCAAATGATGTTCTTGTCCTTGTTGGTGCTCACCAACAAATAGATGCAGCCCGAAAACTTCTAGAAGAACCTACCTTGTAACTCTTTACCCTTCCTTTATATTTTTCCATTTTATAAAGGCGTAAAAAGCATCTGCTAAAAGTTTTAGAAAAGTTTTTAGACAGCCCCCTACCTTGTATAAAAGATTATGTATCGTTTATTACAAAAACTAATAATATTTATTCAAACTTTAAAGGACAAGAGTAGAAAATCGCATATTTTTGTTTCATTACCCCGCAAAGTTTTGAACTATATAAATCCACTCTCTTAAAACTAAATATGGTGGGCGATACTGGACTTGAACCAGTGACCCCTTGCATGTCAAGCAAGTACTCTAACCACCTGAGCTAATCGCCCGCCGGATATCTGAATATAAATTATATCAACCTGTATTTATGGTGTCAAATTATAGTGTTTAAGATTAGTATTAAGTTAAAAATTTCATTTAGTAGAAGAACTTACAGGAATTGCAACAAAATTTTCTTTATCTACTTTGTATGGATATTTATTATCTGGCAAAACCTTTATCTGGGTGCAAATACCATAAGGAAATCCAAAAGAACCAGGGAAACGAACCTCTATGTAATAAGCACTCCAACCAGTTTTAGGCTTCGCTAATTTGGCTTTTGCTTTACCTTCGCCTTTTAGTTGTATGCTTTCCCATTTTGAATTTCTGAAATCACGATTATCTGAGTCTGCTTTCCATAGGTAGGCTTTACCTTGTGGATTGTCCCAATTTACTGTAATTGCATTTTTTGATATTTTCCATGATACAGAAGGGAAAGGCTTTTGTTCTTTTACGGATAAGAAGAATTCGGCTAATGTTCCTATCCCTGTTGGATTTACATCATGCTTTGTATTTGATTGATAGCATAAATATTTTGGGTCTGGAAAGTCTGGAAAATAGAGGCTAGCAGCATCAACTGTCCAATAAGGGTCGTTAGTTCCGACAATAACTAATTTGGGTATAGTAATTGCATTTCTATAATAATATGGGTCTACAATACTTAATAGTTGTTCTCCCCTTGGGGTATTCATCCTTTGAGGGATTTTAAGTCGAGTATAATCTTCTATTTCACTGCTGAAAGTGCCGTAGCATTCTAATTGATGTAGCATTTGTTGTTTCATGTTTAATATATCAATGACAATTGGTGCAATTGCTACAACTCGTGGGTCGCCAGTTGCTGCGGTTAGCCATGTTGTCCAACCTCTTTTTGAGGCACCTGTAACTACAAATCGTTTAATGTCTTGATTATCTGTATCTTTTTGAACGAGTTGGACGGTATCCATTGCACGAATTGCACTTTTTACCATAGGTAGTAATAATGGCCAATCTTCACCTTCTCCGTTCAAATATTTGTCATAAGTATAAGAAATTATTTGGTCTTCCTTTTTTCCATCAAAAATCGGCTGATTGGGAACCTGAGAAACGACGGCTATAACTGAATTAGTTTTTTTACAAACCATGGTGGCAATCTTTACTTCCATAGAATCCAGTTTAGGTTCTTTTTGCTTGTTTGAACCACCATTTACAAGTAACAGTGCAATATCTGAATTTGTTGTTTCCATAGGACATAAAATAAGAAGCCAATGGTTCCATGTTAATCCCTGCCATGTCTGGGAAGTTAAATAGATAACCTTTGCCCTACAACCTTCAACATCCTTTGTATCAATTAGTTCATAAGCGTATGATGTGTCTGGTTTACTCACATAACTTTTTAAGTCTGCATGCGTGGGAAATACGACAAGAGCAAAGTTAATAAATAATAGGGTAATCATAAAATTTGATTTGATTTTTTTCATAGAAGTTCTCCTACTTTGGTTCTTGTTTATAAATGGTAATTATTGTTATGACACTAAATTATCTTAAATGGTTTCCATTAAAATTGGAAATATCTTCAGGTAGAATGTTTTCTTTCCTCAACCTTCCCGGGCTAATTCCATTTTGTTCAATGCTTTTCCGTATTCGTAGGTAAGATTCATAGCGACTAAGCGATATGTCCCCACTCTTTACAGCTTTTTTGACGGCACAATCAGGCTCGTGAGTATGCGAACAATTATTAAATCTACACATATTGGAAAACTGCGATATTTCAGGAAAGTAATAATCAAGAGAACGAGGGTCAAGACCACCAAAACCGAGGGAACGAATACCCGGCGTATCAATTAATTTCCCACCATTAGGAAGGTAGTAAAGTTTTGAATTTGTGGTAGCATGTTTCCCTTTTTCTGTCTTTTTACTTACTTCAAGGGTAACTGCGTCAACCTCTGGACAGATACATTTAAGCAAGGATGTTTTTCCTACACCACTATGACCTGCTAATACTCCTACCTTATCTTTTAGCAGTTCAATAATTTCATCAATTCCCTGCTTCGTCTTACAACTTGTGAAAATGATTTTTACCCCGAGGTTTTTGTAAATTGCAATTTCTTGAGGAAGTTTATCTATAAGGTCAATTTTATTAATAACAATTACAGGTTCTACCTTACCATTTTCTGCGACGATGAGAAAACGGTCTATAAGCCCCGGCTTAAAGGCAGGTTGTTTTACAGAGGCAACAATAAACAATATGTCCACATTAGCAGCAATTACCTGTTCAGGTGGACCTTCACGGTCAACGGATAGACGACTCAATTTTGATTTTCTCGGAGCAATTCCACGAATAATAGGTTCATCACCTTCGAACTGGACAAGGACTCTATCCCCCGGTGCAATAAGGCTGGACTCTTTTTCGCGTAATCTTTCATCAATCTTACATTGAAGTTCTTCGGGAGTGTCTACTCCATCAAGATAAACAAAAGCCCATTTCTTAGTATGTGAGATAACAGTTGCATTTGGTTCAAATTCTTGGGGAAGATTTGTTTCAGGTTGATTGTCTGGAAGACGAACTATGGCTCGCTTATATCTAAAGGAATCTTTTGAAAAAAAATCATCATCACGATTTTCCCAGTTCTTGATTCGAGATTCTGACCTTCTACTCTTTTCTAATTTCTTCCTTTTCATTATCCCTCAAATTTTATAATTAAAAATTATTGTTTTAAGATACAACTAATTATACATGTATCTTGTATATTAGCAATAATTCCAACAAGATAAAATTAGAAGGAGGGTTAGAGAAAACTATTTGTTAGACCTTTGTATCCTGTGATTATGTCTATTGAATGTTTGAAGAGAAGCACAAACAGACTTCATTTTACAGTCTACTAATGGTAATAGGTCTTTATCTGGAAGCGGTTTTTGGAGAATCTTTTTTAATGTCCACTTCCTTAATGTGTGAGTCAGAGAAGAGCGAACTTCATACATGGCTTGATGAAAGGCACACACCTGCTCAATATTATCTGTTTCTTTACAATAGTCCCCTAATATTTTCCCTTCACATGTTTCAATAATTTCCAGCAATGTTATTTGTTCAGGCAGCGTACCCAGAGTGAATCCACCAGAAGGACCTTTAGAAGCGTGCAAAAGACGAGCCTTCGTTAGCAGTGTCATAATTTTTGATAAATAGGAAGTGGATACATTTATATATTTAGTAAGTTCCGCATGAGACACAGGATTATTTTGAGAATTTAGAGCGATATAAACAAGGGCTTGTATTGCAGTTATGGTTGTTTTACTAAACATATTCTTTCTCGTTTTTTTATGTTTTAGGGACAGATAGTAATGGAACTATCTGTCCCCGATATTAAAAGATTATGATACAGACTGAAGAGCCTCTTTTACATCTTCACGTGCATCTTTACCAATCGGTTTGAGGTCATAATTCTCTTGTAAGATTTTTAACACATTTGGCGTAATAAAAGCCGGTAGTGCAGGACCTAATCGAATACCTTTTACCCCTAATGATAAAAGCGTCAATAAAACTGCCACGGCTTTTTGTTCAAACCAACTGACAACGAGCGTCAATGGCAAATCATTTACGCCACATTTAAAAACTTCTGCAAGAGCCAATGCAACCTCGATGGCTCCATAAGAATCGTTACATTGTCCCATATCCAACAGACGAGGAATACCTTCTATCTCTCCATAATCATAATTGCGGATACGATATTTTCCACAACCTAAAGTCAAAATTAAAGAATCTTTCGGAGTATTTTGTGCAAAGTCTGAAAAATAATTGCGACCTAATTCTGCGCCATCACATCCACCAATAAGGAAGATATGTTTTATCTTGCCACCTTTTATTAAATCAACCAGTTTGTCCACAATCGAGAGGATATATGTCCAGTGGAAACCTACTGTGCTTTCTTTAATTTCGGTTGGCTTTAACGGACCTATTTCAAGGGCTTTTTTTATTACGGGAGAGAAATCTCCTTCTTTGAGTCGAGGAGCACCCGGGACACCTGTGCAATGAAGTGTAAATAATCTGTCAAGGTAAGTGTTGTGTGAGGTAGGAATCAATACACAGTTCGTAGTCACAACAATAGGTCCACCAAATTGTTCAAATTCCTTCCTTTGCAACTGCCATGCACCGCCATAATGTCCAGCAAAATGTGGGTATTCCCGTAATTTGGGATACATGTGTGCAGGCAACATTTCTCCATGAGTATATACCTTAATCCCTGTGCCTTTTGTCTGTTCTAATAATTGCTTCAAGTCCAATAAATCATGTCCTGTAATGAGTATTCCAGGTCCTTCCTGGATTCCCTCTTTAACCTTTGTAGGACTTGGTTTACCAAAGGTCTCGACATGTGCATCATTCAATAGTTGCATAGTTTTTAGGTTCATACGACCACATTCAAGGACTAATTCTAAAAGATGTGCCATATCAAAGTTCACATTCGTCATAGTGGAAAACAAAGCGCGTTCAGTGAATTCCTCTATTTCAGAATCAGTTTTCCCTAACCGTCGTGCATGATGTTTGTAGGCAGACATTCCTTTCAAACCGTAAAGCAGAGTCTTCTGTAAAGACTCCATGTCGGCATCTTTCCCACAAACGCCTTTTGTGGTACAGCCTGTGCCATTAAGTGTTTGCTCACACTGGTCGCAAAACATGTTAGCCATAGATTATTTCCTTCATTTAAAGTTTAGTTTTTATTTGTTACGAACATATAACATATATAATAGATATATTATATCTAATATATATATAATTGTCAAATCAAATTATTAACTGTAAATTTTGGAATATCAAAAATAATTCCTTTGTTTATACAGACAAGTGTAAAGAAGATACAGATAAAAAAATTGAAAATAAACAAGGAGAAAACAATGAATACTTCACGAAGGGAATTTTTAGTAGCAAGTAGTTCTTTGGTAACTGCAAGTTCAATTATTGGAGCACCATTAACTATGTTTGGTCAAACTAGTGGTGAGAATGCAGAACATAAACTTCCTGATTTACCTTATGCTTATGATGCATTGGAACCATATATTGATGCAAGGACAATGGAGTTACACCATTCAAAACATCATGCCGCTTATGTAAAGGGGTTAAATACGGCAGAAGCAGCCATTGCAGAAGCAAAAGCCAAAAATGATTTTACTCTGGTCCAACATTGGTCGAGACAGACAGCATTTCACGGGGGTGGGCATTTCCTACATAGTTTGTATTGGAAAATAATGGCACCTCCTAATAAAAATGGAGGTGGAAAACCTTCTGGTGAATTGTTAGAATTAATTATAAGAGATTTTGGCTCTTTTGATGTGTTTCAATCACATTTTTCAGCAGCGGCAAATGCAGTAGAAGGTGGCGGTTGGGCATTACTTCATTATCGCTTTGCTGATGGAAAACTTATTGTGCTTCAAGTTGAAAATCAACATAAGCTTTCTCCATGGGGTGTTTATCCAGTATTGGGGATTGATGTCTGGGAGCATGCTTATTACTTAAAATATCAGAATAATCGTAGCGAATATGTAAAAGCCTGGTGGAATGTCGTAAACTGGGAACAAGTCACTAAAAATGTCCAGGCTTTGAAGGCGATTACCCTATAAAATTGGTGGTTAAGAGGCTTTTGAAAAAGGAATTGAAGATAATTTTGCCAAATTAAAAATAAACAAAAGTGAACAATAAATAATTGGATATTAACATCAATTCTCTCCAATTAAATATTTGTGAAAATATTTTAAAATAAGATTCTTTATACAACCACATAACACTTCGCTATTTCAGACTACCTCTCTTCAAGAATAAAATTACTCCTGACATTCTTTAAAATAAGACATATTTTTAACTACATTTGAGGCAAATTGTAATACATATAACGCTGTTTCACCTTATTTCTCTGCAAGTTGTTTTTTTTTAAAGTTTCGTTTAGTTATATTATAAACTTGATAATTTTGAAAACAAGAAACTTGTTCTTTTATGTTTGTTATTGATACATTTATAATAAATTAATAAATATGGATTAAAATATCTGGAAAACAAAGAGAAATAAGTGGAAGAACGAAGAAAAATTATACGACGACAATCTGACAAAGACCTTATCCAACGGTTTCAAGCACTTGCTCTAAGAATCCAACAATTGGAATCAATGACAAATGAGGAAGAAAACCGTGAACTCAGGCATAAACGACGGAGAACTATACGCCATTTATGCCATGTTCAAATTGGGATGCCTATCAGTTTCCGTTCAGATAGAGATGATGTATGGACAACAGAACAATTGCCTATAAAAGGAAGACTACTTGACCTGAGTGCAGAAGGTTGTGCTATATTTACACCTCAAAGTCTTGATATAGGCCAGACTATTAATATGAATATTGAAATGAGTGCAGGCAAGCATATCCGAGCCGTCGGCTCAATCCGTTGGACAAAGCATTTGCCAGAGAAAGGCGGATACGCTTCTGGCATTCAATTCCAAAAAATAAGTGCCGAAGATTTAAAAGTTCTTAACCATTTTTTAAATGAATTAGACCGAACCATAGGTTTATAGGGATTAATTTTATGAGAACTGTATATGTAGTTACTATGTGGTCAGGTGGAAGACCTGCAAAGAAATGGAAATGTCTGGAGTATCCAAAACTCCTACCTCAAGGCACAGGAGTAGAATTTGTTTGTTGTGAAACAAAACTAAAAGTGCAAATTATTGGTAGTGTTTCGGTAGAGGAATATGAATCAGGAAAGGAAGACCTTGAAATGGGTTTGTATCATGAGTTAACAACTGAAAAAGTGAGTAACAAAGAAACTGCCTCTAACAATATAGAGCGGATTTTTTAAACAAAAATTTTCATCTATACATTTTTTTTGAGGTTTTTATTAAAATAAGTTAAAATAAATTTATAAATAAAGGAGGTTTTTATATATGGTTAAACTCACTGTGGGAAATAGCACGATTGAAGTGGTTCAAG
>DAOOVZ010000091.1:0-11919 GCA_035370665.1 Candidatus Hydrogenedens sp. | reverse complement strand
TATACTTTGGATGGGCAATTAATCCGAGTTGGTTTCAGACAGAGAACGATGTTGGCTATTTTAAGTTAGCTCTGGAAGATTTGGTAAGTAGTATAACGAATCCGTCAAATACTACACAGCAGTGCAAAAAGTATGCTGACGAAGATTGGGTATTTCCGGCCCTTACTATGCCTTCTATTTTTGCAGATATCAAGCAGGCATACCGTTTCCGTGAAGGGATTGAACGATTTCTCATCACAGATATAAACAATCCGGGTAATACAAATATGGCACAGTCCGTTCTGCCTGTTATGTGGGATGAAATCTCTGATGATGAAACCAGTCACTTTAATCATGTGCCTGGCGGATGTAATGTGCTGTATATGGATGGGCATGTGGAGTTTTTGAAATATGTCCCACAATTAGTAGCGGGATTTGACAAGAATAACCTATTCCCTGTCAATATCGGTGGTATTATAATTCACATAGCCTCTCATTACGGGCATGCCCATCCTTGATTGTTGCTAAGATTTTGCTTTAAACTTTGCTTTTGTCCGTTAAAATTTTTTGACGATGTCTTTGTTCTATTCATGACCTTAAAATAGTAATGGAAATTTATATCTTTGGTTTTATAAGTTTAAGATAAACTGCAAAGGTCGTCAAGCAAGAGGCATAGTCTGCTAGGGTAGAAAACACGGTATTTATTTTAGATAATTATCTATTATAATGGAACATGAAGCAATTTCAGATATCTAATCATGGTTCTTTGATATTTTATTCAGTTAAGAATAAATTGCAACCGACAATGAATAGTCTCAAATAATGTAGAACAAATTGTAGTATTCTTCGCACTCCTTAAATCTTTTACTATCAAAATAGGTCTACTTAATAATTTTCTTGCTTATGGAAATTAAGAAACCCCAATAATCTATAATGTCCTAAGAAAGTAATAACAGAATTTTATGTGGACTTTGGAACTTAGAAAGTTTTTGTCTTCCAGATTTAATTTTGTTATAACAATTTGTATAATTATATAACTTAACAGATATTTTTTAGGAGAAAAGATTATGGCAACAGGAATCCTTATTGGTCTTTTGGTAGTAATTGTATTGCTAATACTATTTTTTATTAGCACCTATAATCGTTTGATACGACTGATGAACGAGGTGAAAAATGCCTGGTCTCAGATTGATGTGCAGTTGAAACGGAGGCATGACCTCATTCCCAATCTAATGGAGACAGTTAAAGGCTATATGCAACATGAGCGGGAGACTCTGGAACACATTACTGAAGCGCGAAATCTTGCCATGCGTCCCGGTTCTGTATCAGAGCGTGCCCAAGCAGAACAACAATTGAATCAAGCACTACATAATTTCTTTGTTGTTGTTGAGAATTATCCTGATTTGAAAGCAAATCAGAACTTTTTAGCCCTACAGGAAGAACTGACTTCAACCGAGAACCGAATCTCCTTTGCACGGCAAGCATATAACGATACAGTTATGAATTTTAATAATGTTTTGCAAATGTTTCCGACTAATATTATAGGTGCAATGTTCGGTTTCAAGGGACAGGATTTCTTTGAAATTCAAGATGCTGCAGAACGAGAAGTTCCAAAAGTTTCGTTCAAATAAAAATAGATAAAGTATTACGATTTAAACATGTTTGAACTTGTCCGAAAAAATAAACATCGTTCTGTTATTTTTGCTTGTATTATGTTATTTTTTATGCTTGCACTGGGCTATTCAATTGGTGCTTTTATCTCATATTGTTGTTATTATGGTGAATTATCTCAACCCGATAGACAACATAGAACAGTTCAAAGGACTCCTTACGATTATCCCCAATCATATTCGCAGGATTATCAGGAGCCTGTTTATAGAGGCAAAAACATTTCTTATTTATCTCCACAACAGATTTACTATTTTATATGGTTCTACTGGGGTCCGTTAGGTGCATTGGTTACCTTCTTTATATGGTTTGTCCAGATGATATATGCGTATTACTCTGGCGGGAACATGTTGCTATCTATAAGTAATGCAGTTCCTATTGAAAAGCAGGACTGTCCACAACTTTATAATATTGTAGAAGAAATATCTATTGCCTCGCGGTTACCCAAAATACCTGAAATATACATTGTTGATTCACCAGAGATGAATGCCTTTGCTACAGGTAGGTCGCCCGAACATTCTGCAATTGCTGTTACGCGTGGACTTATAAACAATATGAACCGAGACCAGATTCAAAGTGTCATTGCTCACGAAATTAGTCATATTGTTCATCGTGATACATTATATATGACTATACTTGCAGTCTCGGTTGGAACAATTATTCTTATTGTGGTAGGTCTGCGTGAGGTTGTCGGTGCAGGCATTCGAGGTTCTACGCGTTATAGTAGAAGGAGAGACCGGGAAGGGTCAGGGCTAATACTTCTCTTTCTAATAGTGATTTATATTTTTGCACTGATTTTGTCTGTAATTGCTCCATTATTAGCACAAATTATCTATTTTGCCTCATCTCGTCAGCGTGAATATCTGGCTGATGCAGGTGCTGTGGTTTTCACCCGTAACCCAGAGGGATTAGCCTCTGCACTTGAAACAATTGCCAATGGATATGCACATACTTCTAATGAAGATGTAAACAAAGTTGTTGCTCCGTTATATATTGTCAATCCACTTGAAGCACACAATCTTAATGCCTCCTCTATTTTTAGCACTCACCCACCTCTACAAAAAAGGATTCAAATCCTGCGTAATATTGCAAAAACACCCTCGTTAACTTCTTATGAGCAGGCATGGCAACAAGTGGTTGGTAAAAAATGGAAACAGCCTTTACTATCAGAGACACCTCAACCAGCCCCCGTTTCAAGCACTTCTTCGCAACCTCAACCCGCAGCACAGCAAAGTTTGGCACAGGCTTCCATCGCTCCAACCCAATCATCAGCCACACCACCTTCAACCCCACAACAGAAGGCAAGAATTACCGGCGATGCTATTATGAAAGCAAAAAAGTTTACTTTCCTCAATTGTCAATGCGGTGTAATCTTAAAAATGCCACCCAATTACAAAGGCAAAGTAAAATGCCCTCGTTGTCAAACTATTCATAATATTACAAAATGATAAATCAAAAATAATATTTGGAACAGATAGAAGGTATATTTGCTTTTTATCTATTCAAACCATTTTTTAAGGTCAACCTTTGTAAAAGGTCGGCGTGTAGCAGGAACAGGTGGATTGTTACCTGCCACAGAAATGTATGCTGTC
This sequence comes from Candidatus Hydrogenedens sp., assembly GCA_035370665.1. Lineage (GTDB taxonomy): Bacteria > Hydrogenedentota > Hydrogenedentia > Hydrogenedentales > Hydrogenedentaceae > Hydrogenedens. The sequence goes on along the minus strand of DAOOVZ010000091.1, from coordinate 8,680 downwards.
TGATTTTTGGGGTCAAATACAAAGGAGTGCAGAGTGTTATCAGCAAAGACAGGACCGTTCGCAAGAAAATCTATTGCACTACGAATATCCACTGCCTTTTCAGCCTTAGTGATTTGCTTACCTAACCAATCATATCGCTGGAAAGAATCATTATGTTTCAATATAGGAAGAATAAACTTTACTTGTTCCCATCTCTGCACATCTACTTTGACATTAAATTCAGAGCCAAAATATTTTGCGATGTCCATCAATCCATCTTTGTTTATTGGATGATTGGTTCGACGGACAGCATCGGGAATACTCCAATGTTCAGTCTCTTCGGACTCCTTCGGGTCATTATCTGTATAGACAACGACTCGTTTTGCGTCAACCTCCAATGCCCTGCCTGCTGGAATTTTCCCATCGCCCACGATAAAATTCCAACCTGAGGTCTGGGGTCCTTTTTTCAATATATCTACTGCTTCGTCTAATGTATTTTGTTCTAGAACCCGACGCATAGTTACGAACAACGGCATACCGTCATAAGTGGCATTTGGACTGGGTAGAGTCATCTCGCCAATAGTTAGTTGTGTTGCACTCATGCCACTTACACTGCCAATACCTCCAGCCCAACTTAACATCATATATGGCTTCTTGCCTTTCGGTCGCCAGACTATCAATACAGAGTCATCTTGCACATCCGCTTTGATAGTCCAATCCAGATTCCTACCATGAATGAGCCGACCGTCTGGTGTCCATCTACCCCAGCAAGCAAAATTAGAGCAACTTTTCGGTATACTTGGAGGTTGATTCGGAGGAAAGTGCAATAGTTCCGCCACTGCTGCACCTAATAGAACTTCATCATAAATAATATCCTTTTTCCCTGCTGCCTGGACACCCTCATAAATACCTTGTACCTCATCTAAATATTCCGCAGGGATATGTTTTGCCATTCGTTTCGCCTGTTCAAAAGCATATTCCTTTGTATAATTATTATTCCATAATGCTTTAACATAATAGCCTACTTTTATAAGGTGTTCAACCTTATCTGCAAGTAGCTTACCATGCTGAAAGCCCATCTCCTTATGTGTTCCTTCAAGAACACATAACAAATGGTCTCCTACTTGATACAATTTACCTGCACCCTCCTGAGCAAGCAATTTAACCTCAGGATTCTCAATAATCTCTGGATGATACCATTGTGCTTCCTCTGTATCCGTCGCAGTTGAAGTGTCCTGAGCAATAACAGGAAGCATAATCAAAAAGGATACCAAAATAAACAAAAACCACAAAAAGAACCTTTGAATTCTAACTGATTTCATAAATAAACCTCCTTATTGATTTATTTTCTCTTTCATTGAAAATAGATAACATAATAGACACTTTGCAAATTAAATTTGTTTCGTAATTCTTAATATAAGAATCTCTGAAAAAAAATTAATTTAGATAATCACACCCTTCTACTAAAAACATTAGGAAACTATATCGCCTTTATGGAAATGATTATTATAAAATATAATAGTTTAGATTTAGAAAAAACAACATTCTGAATAATGAAAGGGTAAGCGATGAAAATGTTTTTGTTGGCTCTCATTTTTTCTGTGTCCGTAATTTTATCCATATTTTCTTCTTATGCAGAGGATATTCCGAGGCAGGAGTATCCTCGTCCTGATATGCAAAGGGAACAATGGCTGAACTTGAATGGCGTCTGGGAATTTGCGGAAACAGATGACGATAATGCTCCGTTTCTGGGAACAGACTCCGTATTTCCTGACAAGATTGTGGTGCCCTTCTGTCGAGAGAGTGAACTGTCAGGCTTGAATCGGAAAGGTTTTATACGGAATGTCTGGTATAGGCGTGTGTTTAATGTCCCGTCTGGCTGGAATGGTAAACGGATATTACTTCACATAGGCGCATGTGATTGGAAAACGCAAGTATGGGTAAATGGCAATTTGCGTGGCGAGCATATCGGAGGCAGTGCGCCGATAACTTGTGATATAACGAAGGTTGTTAAAGATGGTGATAATACAGTTATCATTCATGCGTTTGACGATGTTCGTTCAGGTATACAAGCAGGAGGTAAGCAATCTCCAAAACTTGAAAGTCATGGCTGCCGCTACACGCGGACTACTGGAATCTGGCAGACAGTCTGGTTAGAATGTGTTGGCGATACTTATGTGGAGCGGTTTAGAGTTTACCCTGATGTGGATAATAAGCAGATTCGGCTGTATGCCGTATGTAGGGGTGATTTGCCTGCTGGATTAAGTTTGCAGGCAGAGGCATTATTTAACGGTGAAAGTGTTGGTTCAAGTGCAGCTGCGTTAAATGGGGATACAGTGAATCTGACTATACCGCTAAATGTTGTGAAATTGTGGGAACCGGGCATTCCAAATTTGTATGACCTGAAATTGACTTTGAAGCAAGGAGATACTGTGGTAGATAGATTGTCATCTTACTTTGGATTACGGAAATTGACCATAGAAGGTCGCAAGTTTCTCATTAACAGCAAGGCAATTTTCCATCGCACTGTGCTTGACCAGGGCTTCTATCCAACGGGAATATGGACAGCACCAAACGATGATGATTTGCGTGGTGATATTGAGCGTTCTATGCGAGCAGGATTTAATGGAGCACGACTTCATCAAAAGGTATTTGACCCTCGTTTTCTGTATTGGGCAGATAAGTTAGGTTATATTGTGTGGGGTGAGTTTCCAGATTGGGGATTTGACCACAAGAATCCAGCAGGACAGTTATATTTCATTAATGAATGGCGAGAAATTGTAGAGCGTGATTTTAACCATCCAGCAATTATTGGCTGGTGTCCTTTTAATGAAACACCTGTAGAGGCTGTGCCTCTACAAAAGGTTGTGTTTGAGATGACACGCGCCATAGACCAGACACGACCTATTTTAGAATCCAGTGGTTGGACGCATGGCTATCCATATCCTATGCTCATTGACGCACACGATTACGAACAAAACTCAGCAAAATTCAAGGCAAAATGGGATGTTATTGGAGAGAATCTACCGAAGCCGGACTCGCCTTATGCTGATGACAGACCTGTGCCATTTTTCATTAGCGAATATGGAGGAATTGGCTGGAATGTGAAAGAGAACGGCTGGGGTTATGGAGAAAGTCCAAAAGTATTAGATGAATTCTATCAACGATTAGAAGGATTAACAAAAGCAATATTGGACAATCCTTACATTTTTGGGTTCTGTTATACACAATTGACAGACATTGAACAGGAACAAAATGGCATATATACTTATGACCGTAAACCAAAGTTTGACCTTGACCGCGTCAAGGCTATATTCGGTGCCGAGTCTGCTTATGAAAAGTCGGGACAATAATTATTGGAGAAAATTTATGAGTGAAATAGCAATGGTAATATATGAATTGGAAACTATGCCGTCAGATACCAATAAGGGTAGATTGATAAAATTTCCACCGTTCATTGAACAGGAATTACAAAGGCGAATCTCTAACAACGATTTGCATGGGGTTAACCTACAAGGCAAAAACTTAAAAGGGGCCTGGTTAGCAGGAATAGATTTCACAGACTGCGATTTAACTGATGCATGTTTAGAATTTGCAGTGTTAAGTGAGTGCAAATTCCACAATTGCAAACTGAACGGAGCAAATTTAAAACGGGCAAATCTAATTGCTGCTGATTTTGAAGGGACAGACCTTCGTAATGCAGATTTATATTACGCTCGTCTGACCTGTGCAAACTTGAAAAAGGCTGATTTGAGCGGTGCAAACCTGCAAAGGACTATCCTGCGCTGTGCTGATTTGTCCGGAGCAAAACTGAGCAATACTCGTGGTGAACCTATATTAGACCGAACAAAAATGGATGGAGTTTTGTCATGATTATTTATCATTTCTGCACCTCTGTAAATGAAGCCAACGCATATCTGTTGATAGAGCCAGAAAGTCGAGAAAGTCTATTAGTTGATGTCCCTGAATGGACAGAAAACATGGGAAAGGTGTTGGTTGAACAAAAGGTAAAATTAGTCGGCGTGTTTATTACACATGAACACTATGACCATACCTCAGGAATGAACGCACTATTGAAGTCGTTTCCAAATTTAAGTCGTTATCCACATCAAAACTTTTTCAATGAACCCAATAATACAAAATACAACACCATTTATGTAGGTAAACAGAAAGGGCATATCTTATCCCTTCCTGGACATACATCAGAAAGTGTAGGTTTACATATTGGGAATATTGTGTTTACAGGAGACGCATTATTTGCTGGTTCTGTTGGTGGGACTATTAGTCTGCATGAAGCAAAACAACAAGTAAAAGCAATTAAAGAAAACATACTTACATTGCCCGAGAATACAATTGTCTTATCTGGACACGGTCCTGCCACATCTGTCAGAATAGAGAACAAATACAACCCATTTCTCCACAATTAGACATTTTATCTATTTAACAAAAAAGGACTTTTTAGATACACCCCTACAAGATGCAATTGTTTTGAACATACTATTTTCAGTAATGATGAATCCAACAGTATGCAATAATATATTCGGGATTAAAACCCCGAAAAGAACAGAAAAGAATGTCTGTGCTACGCAAATCAAAAGAAGACACAAAAATCCATTTCTGTGGTCATGGTGTTTTTGTTTGCGTCCTTTGCGGTAAAAGTTTTGCCAGACAGACATGGTTTAGTTATTACAAAAAATCTGGTTTGAATATCAGTTCCTTGCTTTGCAGTTTTAAAATTCCCCTCTTTGATAGGTGTGTCTCGTAGGGACTGGGTGTTCTCTTCTCTTGTAGTTTTCCACCTCCACTTGGAGAGGAATGTTTCGCAAGAATGGGTATTCTCTTGCCAACAAAATCAGGGAGTAAATATAGCCTTCCCTAAAACTATACTATTATTTAGGTTATAATTTTCTTTCTATTATAAGTTGTTATAATTTTATAAATGATGTTTTTCTAATGTCTCTATTAATTAACAAATATTAATTTGCAAAATAGAAAATTTGTATTTTTGCCATATCTGTTTTGTATCATAAATGTATTACAACTCGTTTATTATTTTGATTCACCTGCTTAGAATAGTAAAATGTTATTTATTTGTTGTTTGATGGATACAAAGATTTGACATTTGCTTAAATTTTATGTATAATAAATACTCTTTTTGAAAAATTGACCTATTGAAAAAAGTTTACTATTTTATATAAAAAGGATTTGTGATAGATTTATGGGTAAAGGTGACAAAAGGACAAAGCGAGGTAAGATATGGCGTGGTTCTCATGGAAAGACGCGGCCTAAGTCTTCAGAAAAAAAGTCAGATAAATAATGCTATGTTGAAATTGTTTTTTCATTTTTGATATACTATTTTCCCTTATACAGAAAATCTATTATCCACAAAAAGAAAACAAGTAAATAATTCTGTTCATAGTTAACAGGAGGATTATCATTGCCAACGATAGGACAATTGTTAAGAGGTGCACGGAAGCCGAGACATAATCGGACAAAAGCCCCTGCGTTAAATAGGTGTCCACAGGCTTCTGGAACATGCACTCGTGTATATACGATGACACCAAAGAAACCGAATTCCGCTCTACGGAAGGTTGCTCGTGTCCGATTAAAGAACGGATATGAAGTGACTGTATATATTCCCGGCGTGGGACATAATTTGCAAGAACATTCTCAGGTATTGGTGCGTGGCGGTCGTGTAAAAGATTTACCGGGTGTGCGTTATCATTTGATTCGAGGTGTTCTGGATGCGATGGGTGATATGGGCGGAAGTGCTGGTGTCAAAGACGAAGGTGGAAAGAAGTCACATACAGGTCGTTGGGTAAGCCGTTCAAAATATGGTGTAAAAAAACCAAAGTAATAATGAAATTGAGTATGAAGGATATATAAACAATGCCAAGACGAAGAGAAGTTCAAAAACGAGAGGTTTTACCCGACCCAGAGTTCAACAGTTCTCTGGTAGCAAAATTTGTGAATATTGCTATGAGGAACGGCAAGAAAAGTGCTGCGGAGAAGATTGTTTATAATGCTATTGAAATATTAAAGAAAAAAGTGCCCGATAAGGACCCGTTAGAGGTATTTACAAATGCAATTGAGAATGCAAAACCATTAGTTCATGTGAAATCTCGTCGAATCGGTGGTGCAACCTATCAAGTGCCAGTAGAGATAGAACCGAATACGAGGACATCTATTGCTTTCCGTTGGATACGCGATTATGCAAGGAATCGTGGTGAAAAGACGATGGAAGAACGTCTGGCGATGGAGTTACTTGATTGCTACAATAAGCAAGGAAATACAATAAAGAAGCGTGAAGATACACATAGAATGGCAGAAGCCAATAAAGCCTTTATTCATTTTAGATATTAATATTATGTGTTTTATTTTAGAAAATTTATGGAGAAGAAAAATAACAGACTAAGTAAGACGCTCCGCAGTAGGGGGCGTTGCTTGGCTGTAAAGATATGACAATGAAAGTCCTACTCAGTAATGTGTAGGAAATCAGAATTAACAATTGAATACAGCGTATGCCAGGGCCCCGGGTATAAAGCGGAGCAAAGCGATTGAGGAGAAAATAGATAATATGCCACGTAAATACCCGATAGAAGATATCCGAAATATAGGGATAGCGGCCCACATAGATGCCGGCAAGACCACCGTTACTGAACGAGTCTTGTTCTACTCCGGCCGAGTGCACCGAGTGGGCGAGGTCCACGACGGTGCCGCTACCATGGATTATATGGAGCAGGAACGGGAACGCGGTATCACCATAACCTCAGCAGCAACAGCGTGTAAATGGAATGGACATCGGATAAATATCATTGATACTCCGGGTCATATTGATTTCACTGCTGAGGTAGAACGCTGTATGAGGGTTCTCGATGGAGCCGTCATCGTGTTTTGTGGTGTTGCAGGTGTTCAACCACAGTCCGAAACAGTATGGAGACAAGCGGATAAATATAAAGTTCCGAGAATTGCCTTCATCAACAAGATGGACAGAGTTGGCGCCGATTTTTTCCGAGCCGTTGCTTCTATCGAGAATAGACTTCATGCTTTACCCATTCCTGTCCAAATTCCCATCGGTAGTGAAGATAAATTCCGTGCAGTTATTGACTTGATTAATCAAAAAATGATTACATGGGTCGGAGATACCGTTGATTGCGTTCAGGTATTCGGAGAGATTCCAGAAGAATATCAATACGAAGCCCTCTTCTGGAAAATGCACTTAATCGAAACGGTAGCAAACCTTGATGAAGAAGTGCTTAATTTGCATCTCGAAGAAAAAGATATACCTCCGGATATACTTAAAAAAGCCATTCGGAGAATATGTATCAGTAGAAAAGCAACGCCGGTACTATGTGGAACAGCACTAAAAAACAAAGGAATACGATTGCTATTAGATGCAGTTGTGGATTATCTACCATCACCTGCAGATTTGCCCCCGTATGAAGCAACCGTCCCTCAGAAACCTGATAAAAAAGTGCTTTGCCATCCCTCGGATGATGAGCCTTTCTCAGCATTGGCATTTAAAATATTAAGCGACCCACATGTAGGAAAACTTGCCTTTGTGCGGGTATATTCCGGTGTCATTGAAACAGGGAAAACTGTTTTGAACAGTCGAACAGGAATGAAAGAGCGAATAGGAAGACTTATTGAAATACATGCCGACGAACGAACTGAAATTAAAGAGCTGAGAACAGGTGATATCGGAGCAGTGATTGGTTGCAGAAGTGTATTAACAGGTGATACTCTTTGTTCCCCAAAACATCCTATTGCGCTTATGCCGTTGACATTTCCGGAGCCAGTGGTTCATGTCGCCATTGAACCCAAAACGAAATCAGACCAGGACCGATTATCAAACGCATTACATCGTTTAGCAGATGAAGACCCAACCTTCCGCGTTCGGGTTGATGATGAAACAGGCCAGACAATTATTGCTGGTATGGGTGAACTACACCTTGAGATTATCATTGACCGAATGAAAAGGGAATTTGGAGTAGAGGCTCATGTAGGAAAGCCTGTCGTCGCATATCGAGAAACGATACGCCAATCGGCAACCGCAGATAAAAAATTTGTTCGCCAGACAGGTGGCAGAGGTCAATACGCTCATGTCGTATTGACAATCGAACCGTTACCTCGTGGTTCTGGATTCGTGTTTGAAGATAAAACAGTAGGCGGTGTAATTCCAAAGAACTTCATACCAGCCATAGAGAAAGGCTGTAGAGAAGCCCTTGAAACAGGAATCGTTGCCGGGTATCCAATGGTGGATGTGAAAATAAAACTTACATTTGGCTCTTATCATGAAGTAGATTCTTCCGATTTGGCTTTTCAAATCGCTGGTTCAATGGCTATCAAAGAAGCGGCAATGAACGCCAGACCTATCTTACTCGAACCTATTATGCGGTTAGAGATAGATACGCCATCGGAATATACCGGTGATGTTATTAACGATTTAGACCATCGCCGGGGACGAATGCTACATATAGAAACAGATGGTCCAAGACAAGTAATATATGCCCTGGCACCTCTGGCAGAACTCTTTGGCTATGCAAGTGACCTACGGTCATGCAGTCAAGGAAGAGCCAATTATGGTATGGAATTTGAGCGATATGAAGAAGTGCCCGTAGAGGTGAGCAATCGTATTATGGAACGATTGGGAAGTAATTATCGCTTTGAACCGTGAACTTTTCACAGGGCTATAAAACCC
>DAOOVZ010000090.1:0-12036 GCA_035370665.1 Candidatus Hydrogenedens sp. | reverse complement strand
AACATAGCACCCGTTAATTTGTGTTGGCTCAACTTCCCCCAATTTTCTTTTTGTGATTTCTACATATTTTGAGTCAATATCTATCCCAATAAATCTCCTGCCCAACTTTTTTGCTGCAATTGCAGTCGTTCCTGTTCCTACAAATGGGTCAAGGACAATGTCCCCTTCGTCTGTGCTCATAAGCAATAATCTCTCAAGTAGAGGTATAGGCAATTGGCAGGGATGTTCATCTCTCCTTTTCTTATGTCTAATCCTATGAATATCTGTCCAGACATCAGAAATAAGAGGACCAAACGGATGCAGCAGATTCTTCTTGCCCCCATAGTCTTGCAATATGTAATAGCAATTTCTACAACGCTTGTGTAACATTCTAATATCATAAAACTTGAATTTATTAGACTTAACATAATATAAAATCCCATAGTGATTGGGCAGAAGCGTCTTGCCCAGAGGTGAACTCATTGCGTCCCATGCAATCCAGTGGCGAAAAGTGGCAATTTCGTTCAGGTAAGAACCAAAGTATATTAACCACTTTGGAATATTATGCACAAAAATTGAACCTGTAGGCTTAGTAATACGAACCATCTCAGTAAGCCAATCTTTACACCAGGACAGATATTCCTCAACTTCATGCTCATCATAGTAACTATTATATTTCTTTTTTAGATTAAATGGTGGGTCTGCAAAAGTAATATCCACACTACCGTCTGGAATCTTCTTCATCACTTCCAAACAATTCCCCTGCACAACCTTATTTACTAAACTCTCAAAGAATTCTTTATTTCCCATAAAAAGTTTTCATTTTTTTGATTTTGCAAACAGGTGCTATTTCATAAACACCTGGCAAGTTTGTTTTCCCAGATATTTTTGGAATATATTGTAGTAATTTTTGGTTAAATATCCCTATTGACCATTTTTTTCTGTTCTCTAACCTGACAATAAAGTCGACCATCCCTGGATTCCATATCGTTTTGATTTTACAGTTTATTCCAAAACCTACGCCTATCAAAATATGTAATATTTGGCTATCTCTGTATTCTGCATTTAGTCTTTTAAACATATTTTCAAGAGTATTTTTTGCCGATGAAGATTTCCTAATTTCAATCAATTTATTTATTGCTTGCGAAAGATTATTCTCATTAAACATACCTTTACTTTCTTCAATCAAAGGTTCGATTATTTTTTCTGATTTAGAAGGAGGTAAAGCAATAATATCATAATATTGGCGTTTCTGTTCCCTGCCTTTGTCAGTTTCTGGTAATATAACAGTGCTACCTTGTGCTCCCGGATAACTTACGCCTATTATTTTGAAATTATTTGGGCGTAATATTTTATGGACAATAGTATAAGTAACTTCATCTTCATCTACTGTATTTGAAACTTTAACGAGCTTGCATTTATAAATATCTGTGTCAAATCCCCAAATTTTTCGTAAAGTCTCAACAAATTTTGGCCGTTCGGAACCTAGTAGAGTCCTTCTATCCCAGCGTAATAACGGACCGTTTCTATTTAGATACATACCGTCACTAAAATATATAATAGTGGTCAATACTTTACTATATTTAATCTTATCAATCCGTTGTTTCCATATATCTGTTATATCTATTTCATCGGACATTGCTAATTCTTTTTTGTCCATAACTTTCCTCATTTCAGAAATGAACCAATTAGGCATTTTATCTTTTCCAAGTTTTTCTATAAATTCAAGTTTAACATCTTGAATAGTATTTATTGTTCGTTGCTGTCCTATACCTTCAAGATTGTAGACAATGAATACGTTTTTAGAGAACGAGTTAATTAATGATATAAAAGTCAAGATTCCCCTGTCTGGGTCCATCGCATGACTAAACCGGTAAATTTTAACTTTGACACAAGCGTTCTCTATCCAGTATCTTCTTCTTGCTTCTGAAACCATTCTTCCTCTCCAATTTTGCTCAAGTTCAATAAGCCCTGGAGCATTATGAACCTTTTCACAAAACTCTTTGTAGCAATCAACCGTATTTAATAAACATATAATGTTATTTACAATATTAGTTGAATCCGGATTCTTAACATATGCCTCTAATGTCTTTAATATTGTTGCTTCAACTAATTTAATTCGAGGAGGACATGATAAATAATTACTATTTCTTTTAAGTAAGTTAGCATTATCTTTTAATGTAGGCCATTCAGCAATAATATAACCATAATAATCAAATTGTTCTTTATATATTTTTGGAGTTGTATAACGATTATAATTTGCGCCACCATGTTCCTTTTCAGAGGATTTATTTCCTGATATTTTTAAAAAAATAATATTTGAAAGATATGCTGCTACGCTTCCATATTCACGTTGTAACTCATGGTCTTCAGTTGATACTGCCTCAGAAAATTCCCCTATTATAAGTGGCTTTTCTATTCCATTGTTTATAATTGTGATTAAAAAATCTGGGATTGTTAACCTATGTATTCCTTGCAGCCTTGAAGTTGAGAAAAAATTAGTGTTTCTAACAGATTTTACTAGTTTAATTTCACAATTTATCTTCAAAACTCTTACCGATTTTTCAATAACTGGAAGAATATAATGCCTTGCTTGTTCAAGACATTCATAGAAAATCCTAATTTCCATAAACTCTCTTCCTTATTCATTTTGTAACACTATAAGATGTTCTCTCTTCTCCTTTTGAGTAAATGATGGATTAAATGTTTTAGAGTGTTCCGAAAGTTTAGATGAAACGATATCAATAACCTTAAATCCTACTTTATCAGAGAGTCCTTCTATAAGTTGATCTGCTTTTATTATTTCTTTTCTAATAACAGAATCTCCAATTACTATAAATGCGAACTTCCCAATTTTCAAAATTTTTTTCATCTCTTTAAATGATTTTATTAAATCTTGTTCCCATTTTTCTTTTCCTTTTTTTAGACTTGAATACTCTCTCCGAGACCCAATTTCGGCATACTGGACAGAAGTAACATCCATGTCTAACCAATACATTCTGAATTTGTGATATAGATAATAATCATAGGTATTTGCATATGGAGGAGAAGTTATTATTATATCTACAGAATTATTGATAAATTGTGTTAAATCCCGGACATCAATGTTAATAATTTTCGTTTTTACTTTTTTATCTACAATGTTATTCCAAAGTGTTATCATTAGTTTTTTGGACTCTGCTAACTTATCAAAAAAAAAGTTAATTGTGTCACCATCTTTAATATTTTTGTTTATTGCCGCGAATCTAGTATCACTCTCTTGATTTGATACTCTTACGATAATTGAAGAAAAAGCGACATAGGCTAAATCTCTTATATCCGGGTCTGGTAAGTCAAGGATATTTTTTTTAATTAGTGATAATTCCTTTATTACATTGGGTTGAAACCAGTGCTTTATATTAGGGATTTCTGGAACTATATTGTCTATCTTTTTACCCATCTGCCAATAAAATAAGTCTTGAGAAATATTATTTTTAAGAGTATCAATCAAAAATAATTTATGTGGTTCAATAAGAGTTGTCTTTACTTTACTTATTAGACATGCAAGAGGGTTTATATCAATCCCAATTGAATTAATACCTCCATATAATGCTTCAACCAATGTGGTTCCTGAACCCACAAAGGGATCCAAAACAATTTCACCAGGTTTAGAGTAATTACTTAGAATAGTCCTTGGCAATTGCGGTGGAAATTTTGCAGGATAAGTATGAAATTTATGTGTTAAATATGATGCATCATTAGAAAAATTAAACTTGAGTTGTGCAAGCATATTTTTACCTTATTGGTTTCCTAAATATAACTATAAATGAACAATTTTGATTAGTATAAAATACTGATGGAAATCCTAATAAAACAAGTTTTCTCTGTCCAGTCTGATCCCAAATTATTAAATCATGAAATTTAAAACCTACTTCTTCTCCTATTTTCGCCAAATCTGAATGAAAAGCAATGTATGGTATACCATTGTAAGTATCTCGATAATCTTTTACTACCCAGGCAGAGTAACCTCCGGGTTTAGTAACTATATAATTATCTCTTAATACTGATAGTAATTCGCATAAAAACTTTTTATATGGTAAATTTCCAAAGTCTCTAGGGTCATCACTGTAGGGTTTTATAAAAGAGTTATTATCTTTCGTTATAAGGGAATTTGTATGTGTCTCTTTGCGGTCTTTAATTGACCGTCTGATAAAATTTGCATAAGGTGGGGAAGTTACTGTAAGTTGAATAAAATCGTCTTGCATATATTTCCTCATATTTCGACAATCATCTTCGAATATATTATATGTATATTTTGAACTAAAAAAAGTAGAATTTGCAGACAACAGTTCTTTCGAAATTTCTACAAATCTATGATTCAACTCAATACCGATCCCATTTCTTTCAAGTTTTTGAGCGGCGAGTAAAGTTGCTCCGACTCCCAAAAAAGGATCTAAAACCCAGTCTCCTTTTTTTGAATACATTTTTATTAAACGCTCTGGTAAAGCAACTGGGAAAGTTGCCCCATGTTCTATATGATGCTTATCTCGTGGAGAACTTATATCATTCCATATATTTTTACTTAGCGAAGCCCATTCCTTTGGAGTAAGTCCATTAAAAGCATGATATTTGATTTTTTTTTCGTTAGTTGTTTCTTTAATGGTAAAAACTTTTTTCTCGATTTCTCTATATTTCATAATTTATCCTCTAAAACTTTATATTAAAGAATAAAATCATAAATAATCAATAATGTAGATACTATTTTAAACTCTTTCTTATAAAAAATCATTCATTTAGTTCTCATCATTGAATCTTTCCCTTGTATGAATGCAATTTCCCAATTCTTATTTTTTCATATCATATTTTAGATATTTTAATTATAATTGCTTGCTTCTGATGTAATCAATTGTAAAAGGGGAGGAGAAGTAATTAAATCTATTGAGTTGTTTTGTTTTTAGTAAGTTTTTTGGGATGAGTGGTAAAAGGATTTACAAAGTAAATTTATTTATAGAAGTAATCTCTAATTATTTGTATATATTCAGTGAATAATGGGTTCATAATATTTTTAAAGTGGTGATAGGTATTGTATCATGTGATAGAATCAATTTGGGAAAAGGAGAAGTCTTTAATATTGAATTGGTTGAAGAAAATTGGGAGGAATACTTGAATGAATTCGTCTATTGTTGGGCAGAGGTAGTTATTGTTGGGGGAGAAATAGTTATTGTTTATCTCTTTTTGTAATGATGTTATGATTTTATCGGAGATGCCACAGGGTATAATCCATTGGAAAGGGCTCAGGTCAAGGTCAATGTTAATACTAAATCCATGCCAGGTAATACTGTTCTTTACACCAATACCAATGGCAGCAATCTTACGGTCTTGAACCCAAACGCCCGTGAGGGATTTTATAGTATGTGCAGTGATTCCAAAAAAATGAAGTGTCTCAATAATTGTTTCTTCCAGATTTCTTAAATATTGGTGGACGGTCATATTTCGTATGGCAAGATTGAGAATAGGATAGCCAACCAATTGTCCGGGTCCGTGATAGGTTATATCGCCACCTCGGTCAGTATTTGCAAATGAAATGCCCCGCTCTTTGCAGACATCCAGAGGCAGTAGCAGATGCTCTTGGTGGAACTGTCGCCCTGCTGTGTATATAGGTGTGTGTTCAAGTAAATAGAGGCACTCATGGGCAGAACCCTGTTGCAATTTTTCCCTTCGTTCGATTTGATACTGGTAAATCAAATTATAATCCTGTGGATTTTTGAAGAACAAGATTTCAAAGGATGGACTACTCATTTTTTTATTTCTGCATATTCTCTACTTTTGTTTCAGGAAAGTCAATTACAGGTTTTAATGGTATGCCCATTTCAAAAATTGCACCTCTTGGTTCTCGATTAGAGCAGTTAATCCATCCGTGATGTGCTATAACAATACGCTGAACGATAGATAGGCCTAATCCTGTTCCACCTTTTTTACTTGATACAAATGGTTTAAATAAATCATTCTTTTTTATTTTCTCAGGGAGTCCCGGACCATTGTCTTCAATACAAAAAACGATAGATTTCCCCTCTCTGTGTAAAGACAACCGCACCCATATTTTTTTCTGTTCTCCCTGAACTTCAATGGCGTTCCGAATTAGGTTTGCAATGGCTGTTGTCAATTTGTCCGGGTCAGCATAAATGATTTGAAGAGATTTTGGAATACTGCCCAATTCTATATTTGCAGAATATTTATCAATTAAATGTGAGCAAATCTCAAGCGATTTATTAATAATAGATTCTGTCGTCTGTTTTTGGATTTGAATCTCCTGTGGTTTTGCAAAGCCGAGAAATTGGTTTACCAACATGTTCAATTGGTCTATTTCTCTCAAAATCAATTTTAAGTCATTTATTATCTCAGGTCTCTCCGAATTTCTTTGCATTAATAGTTCTGTCATTCCTGAAATAATGCCAAGTGGATTACGAAATTCATGAATAATTCCTGCAGTCAACTCTCCGATTTGAGCAAGTTGTTTATTAATTTCCGATTCACGCTGTAGTTTTTTTATTTGTGTCAAATCTGTGAATAGAAAAACAGCACCAATTATCTTGTTATTTTTTTTTATTAAAGAACTTGTTAAACCTAATATATTTTCATCCTCATCTTTTCCAAATTCAATGGATATTTTTCGGCGTGAGATGGGTTCTTTTTTGTTGAGTAGTTCTTTATAAATGTCTGCAAATGGGGTTAATTCTTTGTGCTGGAATATATTTTCTCCAGGCAATAGCATCTTGTATCCTGATTTAAGATGTTTTGAAGCGGCAGGGTTGACAATTAAGATAGTCCCTTCCTTATCAATGACAAGGACCCCACTTTCTAAATTTTGTATAACCCTTAGTGCAATCTGACTTATTGAGTTGTTCATAAAAAAATTAAGTATCGGTTGTGTTGATTATGTGAGTATATTATAATTTTCCTTGATTATAACTCAATATTTCAAGTTTTTCTGTTAACGAAACGAAATCATTCCAACTCAATGTTTCTGCACGCCGGCTTGGGTCAATATTTGCTAACTGTAATGCCTCTATCACAAGTGAAGCAGGGTATTGTAAAGAGGATTTGCTCAGAGCATTTTTGAGACTTTTTCGCCGTTGGGAAAATGCAGCATGCACTACTTGCATAATTTTATTGCGCTTTTCCATAGATATTGCTGGTGGATTTATCTTGCGTAATCGGACGATGCAACTATCTACTTCTGGCCGTGGAATAAAGCAGGTTCGTGGAACAGAATGCACAAGGTCTACATGATACAATGATTGAACAGCAAGGCTTAATACTCCATATTCTTTTGTCCCATGCACAGCAGACATTCTCATACCTACTTCATATTGAACCATAACTACAATTTGTTCAAAGTTTACAGATGATTCTAAAAAATGGAAAAGAATCGGCGTTGTGATGTAGTAAGGCAAATTGGAAACCATTTTATAATGCAGTCCACCAGGTATAAACTCGTTTACCAGGTCTTCCAATTCATGATTTAATATATCCCCTCGAAATAGTCTTACATGAGGTAAATGTCCAAATCGGTGTTCTAAACAGGGCATAAAAGATGGGTCAATTTCTACTGCAAGCACTCTGCCTGCATATTGAACAAGGTGCCAGATTAGAGCACCTAAACCTGCACCTACTTCAATAACAGAATCTTCTTCCGATAAATTAGCTGCCTCTACCATAATACGATGTATGTTATCGTCAAGGAGTAAATTTTGTCCCAGTCGTTTTTTAAAATGGATGTTATAGGTTTTGCATAAATCTTTTAGTCGAGGTTTTTCTAAGGGGAGTCCTCTTACAATAATAGGAGACGATTCCTGGTTTACTTTTTTGTTTTCCATAAATAGGTATTAGCGTTTATCAGTCATTATAAGATTGAATTGAGCCTTTGCAGACACAGGAATTTCAAGTCGGAATGGCACTTTGAAATTTCCCTTTTCATCTTTTGGATTAGGGGGCAATTTTATCTGGATAGTTATCATAACATGGGGGATAAACGAAGGTGGCAATGGCTGTTTTTGAGTATAGTATTCGACAGGTGCGTTAAGAATATCGAAACCAATCTCGCCAATTTCATAGTCCTCTGATGGCAATTCAAATTGCCCTGCAAACACCCAGAGGTCCTTAGATGGGTCGGGACGCGTAATAGTCCCACTAAGTCCAAAGGATCCTTTGATAGCAAAGCCTTCCTGACCTGTAAGAGGTGCCTGCTGTATGGAGAATGGAAAACCTGCACCTGGCACACCAAATCGGACAGTCGCCTTTGCAGTTTTTGATTTAGAAGATATATCAGATTTTTGTTCCACAGGTTTATTTTCAGTGGTTGGGGTAGGAGGCTGGATTGAGTTAGGTACTACAGCAGGAATAGACGCAGTCGTCTCTGTTGAAGTTTTTTCCATTATTGGGGTTGTTTTTTCCTGATTTGGTGTGCTCGGTATACATGAAGATAAAAGAAATAAAAGAGAAACAAAAAATATAACGGAAAAATACAAAAATTTCATAATTCGTTTAACCTTATGTTTAAATTTTCTGATAGACATAAAAACTACTTGTTCCATTATTTTCCAAAGAAATATCCTATTATACAGAAAAGAAAATTCTTTGCTGTAATTATAATTCTTTCGAGCATACATATTCTCGTTTTGTAAAAATATTAGATGGAAAGGTTATTTTTGTGTTTTTTCCCGTCTGCGGTTTTGTCGCCATCTGCCTGCCCACTGGTAAATAGGAGAAATAACAAGTCCTAATGCAGGCATTAGAGATACAAATTGAAAAAGTTTAACTTTGAACCGAGGCAAGAAAATCTCCATCGGCTTTTTGCGAAGTGCTCGTTTAATAATCGCTTTTTCTATATCTTGAACTGTTAAGATTCGCAATCCTGAAAAATATAATTCTGCGGCATTCACATCGAGTTGGTTGTCCAACATAGGCGTCTGAACAGTTGCGGGGCAGATTACCGTAACATAGACTCCTTTTTTGCGTAGTTCCATTGCGACTGAAAGGGAATAAGCACGAACTGCATGTTTGGTTGCAGCATAAATGGATAAGCCCGGTACAGGAATAACACCTGCAATAGACGATATGTTAATTATCTGCCCATGTCCGCGTTCTACCATGTGGCGTGCAGAAATCTGTGTGCCAAAAATAGTGCCCTTTAAGTTCACATCAATTTGCGAATGGATTTCTTTTAAAGGTGTTTCTATCGCCCATGAGGAAAGCAATAAGCCTGCGAAATTGATAGTAACATCAATTCCTTCCCATTCCTTGACTGCCTTATTAAAAACCTCTTCCCATGCTTCGTAATTTGTTACATCCAACTGGAAAAGACGAACCTGTGAAGGATCCCAGCCTTCTTCCGTAGCGGCTTGTTCCAATTGTTCTCCTGCTATGTCTGTTGCTACAACACGATGCCCCTGCCTGACAAAAACGGTAGTCATATATCGTCCCATTCCACTGGCACAACCCGTAAGGAAGAAGGTTTGAGGCAATGATAATTTTCCTCTAAATTATTGTTTGGCTCTTGTCTTTACTTATAAGGTAAAAAGAAAAACGCCGAATAATGCAGCAAGCACTTTTAATAAAAATCCCATTATCCATAAACCAATATATGCTAGGTCATCTAAAACTTCCACCGTTTTGCTCTCCTTTGTTTGGATTGGGTCAACCTAAAAAAGTTCATTATAACCAAAGATACCAAGAAGTAGCAGAATTGCATCCATAAGAAAAATACCTATCACCGTTAAAATTTCAGTCATAGATTTATCCTCATCTTTTATTTATTTTACTTTTGTTTTATATTTATTTCTTTTAATTGTAAGTATATCAAATGGACAAAAACAAGCAAAGAAAAATTGAAAGTTTTTATTATGCCTTTTTCTTGATAGTGCAAAGAATTTTTTCGACTACTTTTTCATGGGTTTGTTTATTGCATTCAATTTTAATTTCTGCCCATTTTTCATACAAAGGGATCCGTTCTTGATACAAATCAAAAAGGGTTTGTCCTTTGCGTCGCACTAATCCCCGTTCTTCAACTCGCCTTGCTCTTTGTTGAATCTCTTCAAAGGGATATTGCAAATAAATAATTGTGCCAATATTCTTCAAATGTTCCATTGCCTTATAACTGTAAACAACACTACCACCTGTGGCAATAACACTTTTCTCTGGATTGATATTGAGCACATGTTCCTCTTCTATTTTGAGGAATTGGTTGATACCATTCTCGTTGATAATCTGTTGAAGAGATTTGTCTGCATTTGTTTGAATGAGCAAGTCCGTGTCTATAAAGTTCCATAAAAGGGTCTTGGCTAATAACACGCCAACTGTGCTCTTACCTGACCATGGCATACCGATAAGCACTATATTTGATTTTTGCATTCTTTTGCTCCGAATAATAATTTACGACCATTCTCTATTTTCAATAGAATAATATATATTTTATGTTAGTAAAACAATAAAAAGTAAAATTAGTTAAGAGTCAGAAAGATTTGTCTGTTTTATGAGAAGATTTTTGTTTAGCCCCTTTGGCTTGTCTCATGTGAACACGCTGGAAACAAATCTCTTCGTTTTTTGTTAATAGAACAAGTTTCTTAATTCCTCGTCGAATAGTGCGAGAAATGTTTGCAGGATTACTATGATATTTTTTTGATATTAGTTCAAGGGTTAATCCCTGAAAATAGTAAAGTTCAATGTAATTCCTTTCTTTGACTGTTAATTTTCGCTGAATTTGTTTTTGAATCCATTGTAGTAAATGTGCCTTCTCTTTACCCCATTGAAGTTTTCTCTCAATCTCTTCTGGAGTCTCATGCCATAATGACTGACTGTTGGGTATCTGTTCTAAAAAATGTTGAGATACCAATACAGTATTTCTAAAAGGTTCTTCTCTGTCTTTATATGTTTTAGCTTTTAATGTTCCTTGAATGCTCTTTTTCAATAGGTCTTTTTTCATGGTAATACTCCTCTGTTTTTATGTTTTAAAAATACAAGGGAATTTTACAAAGTAAACCATGAAAAAATATTTTGTTTAATGTTCGTTTTTTGTTTATTTTCTGTTTGTTAAAATTTTATAGAAAAACAACATGATAAATGGGGGATAATAAGGCTGAAAAGAATAAGAAGATTCGCGAAGTATTTGGTAATTATCCTATATGATGATATATTTCTTTTGTTACCACAATATATAGTGGAATATCCTTAATTCTTTCTAAAATTATAGAATAGAGAAATTTTTTTTGAAAATGGGTATTTTTGATTTGACAATGGGTTTTGCTTTTTGCTAAAATCAATTCAAATTTAATATGAAAGTTCATCGCCGTCAATTCCGAAATCTGCGAGCAGAAAGGAGGAATGAAAAATAATGAGGATAACTCGTTGGAATTGGACGGAGATGGTGTGGGAGATAAATATATTAAGATGGAAGTGTCTGTGAGGGCAGACACGAGAAGCAATAAAAACTTTAGTATTAAATTATAACATTAAAGGAGTAAAGACTATGCGTAAAAGCATATTAATTATGGCAGTAGCAATAGCACTTTTAGGCACAATGGCGTATGCTGAACTTCAGAATGTAGAAGTCGGCGGTAAAATTCGCATTCGTGCAAATTGGTTAGATTTTGATGATTTCGGTGAGCAGAGTTTCATTGAGCAGAGAACACGCTTAAATGTGAAAGCAGACTTTACTGATGAAGTGACTGCGTTCATCGAATTAGATAGTTATGACATCTGGGGCGAAGATTTTCGTTCCGTAGACTACATCACAGGCGTGGACGCACGTGCAGCAAGCGGTGACGATGTAGAAGTTTATCAAGCATACATCGAAGCCCGTGAGATGTGGGGAACTCCCCTTCGCTTAAGAGTTGGTCGTCAGGAAATCACATTAGGTAGTGGCTGGCTTGTTGGAACAAATGACAAGCGCTATTCCTTCACAGGGCTTTCCTGGGACGCTGCTCGCTTAAGTTATGTGACAGATACAATCACGGTTGATGCCATCGCAGCCAAATTAGCAGAATCCTTTTCTGATTTTGGTGAAGATGATATTGACTTCTA
>DAOOVZ010000089.1:0-12096 GCA_035370665.1 Candidatus Hydrogenedens sp. | reverse complement strand
GGAAAGCCCTTGAATGTATATGATGAAGTAGGCAATCCTGATAAGACAAGTGCAGTTTCTACAGCAGTTGCTCCCGGAATAACTTCAACCTTATGTCCTGCTTCTATTACAGATTGAACTAATTTAAATCCCGGGTCGCTAATACACGGCATACCACCATCAGAGCATAATCCCACTCTGGTTTCCTTTTGAAGTTCTTCCAGAACGGCAGAAATAATTTTTGGTTCGCGTGCCTCAAAACACGCCCAGAGTCGTGGTGGTATAGGTATTTGATAATGATTATATATATGTCGAGTTACCCGTGTATCCTCACAAAGAAGTAGTTCAACCTCTTGTAGCATTCGTAAAGCACGATAAGTTATATCCTCCATATTACCAATGGGTGTTGCTATGATGTATAAAGTGCCCATTAAAAAATTCCTAATAGTTCTTGCTTATTTATTTTTACACACAATTTCATTTATTCGGTCTGGAATTATGTATCAAGTTTCTTCTTCAACAATTTTGGGCTTAAACACAACCGCGTTTTCAGTCTGAAAGGCTTTAACTAATTGCTCATACATCTTTTCATCTTCATAAGTGCCAACAATAGCACCGCCTGAGCCTGTAAACTGTGCATGAGCACCAACTGAACGAGCAATATCTACCAGACGGACCTGACGCGGGTCAAGATTGTATATTGATTTGCGACGGTCAAAATTTTTATCCATCCAGACACCTATCTCTTCACCTTTACCTGCCCAGAGCAGGTCTCTCGCCTTTTGAGCATACTCCGCAAAATCTTTCATAGCCTGATGAACTGTTGGGTCGCCTGAAAGCCATCGTTCCCGAACATTATTGTGAAATATTTCAGAGCCTTCTGATAATTCTTTCCGATAAGCAATAAACAATTTGGGTAAAAGTGAGATAGGAATCTCTTCATAATAACCGTAACCCTGCTTTTCCATTAGTTCTTTATTAAAATCCATGAAAACACAACCTTCATAAACCTGAATTACGCGGTCCTGTAAACCAGCAAAAATCCCAAGTTCTTCTGTTTCCACACTTAATATAAGGTTAGGTAATATAGGTTTAGGAATCTCCACCTCGTAAAATTCCATCAGACATTTCATTGTCGCTGTTACCAGTGCACTTGACCCTGCCAATCCGAGACGACGCGGTATAGTAGAACGATAACGAATTGAAAAATTCCGCTGGGGCAAAGTTATTTTATTTGTCTGGCAATATTGATAGAACTTATAAATACTCGCTTTCATCAAACGGATACCGCCATAATAACCATTCAGCCGAACATCCTCAGTAAGATGGTCTATAGACTCATATCTTGACTCGTCTTGATGACTCGGAATAATCTCTAATCGCGGACTTTCATAAAGACTTACCTTTGCATAAAAATCGCGGACAATTACACTTATCGTTTTGCCGAAATATCCATCTGACGGATTACCAACAAGTCCTGCTCGTGAATATGCTACGGCTTCAATAGCCATATTTTCTTTCCCTTATTTTTAACTATAAAACAAGATTATATCGTATTTGTCCATTCACATTCTCTTTCTGTAAATTTACATGATTTTATTTGCAATTTTTTGAAAGAGGTTGTATATTGTGTATATGAATCTGAAATTAAAATTATTACGATATCTTTTAATAGAGATAAAAATTTTTCATGATAAGAAAAAGCATAAACAAAAAACATGTATACATGGGAAAAAATAGAATTGCTTTATCTTTGATACTTTGTTTTCTTCTGCCCACAAGTATATTTGCCGCAGTCGTTCAAATAAGCAGCATAGAAGAACTACAAAAGATAGGCAATGACCCAGCATATCCCCCGAATGGTGAATATGAATTAACCGCAGACATAGAGGCATTTGCAACAAAGGATTGGAATAATGGTGCAGGTTTTGAACCAATAAGGACATTTATGGGCAAGTTTAATGGTAATGGACATAAAATAGTAAATTTGCATATCCAATGTTATAATGAAAAGTGGTTAGGATTGTTCGGTTATATTGGTTCAGAAGGGGAAGTGAAAAATTTAGTTATAGAAGGTTGCATAATTGTTAGTGAAGGATACATTAATGTAGGAGAAAATTATGCAGGTGGTTTGATTGGAGAAAATCATGGGAGAGTAAGTAATTGTTCTTGTGTAGGTTTGATATCAGATGCCTACATTGCAGGCGGTTTGATTGGGTTGAATGGAGGCATACTATCTAATAGTTCAAGCAGATGTTCAGTGCAGGGTATTACTGCTGGCGGTTTGATAGGGCAAAATGATAATGGTATCGTAAAAAATTGTCATAGTTCTGGTTTAGTAAGTGGAGGTACTACTGTAGGCGGTTTAATAGGCTCAAATGAATATGGCACGATAAGTAAATGTTCCAGTTCAAGTATAGTGAAGGGATATAGCAATTTAGGCGGTTTGGTAGGGTTTAATAACAATGGGACAATAAACAGTTCTTACAGTTCCGGCTCGGTATTGGGCAATGAACGAAATATTGACGAGTTCATAAAAGAAGATTTATTAAGAGATGATGACCGCTACAATATGAGCATAATCGAATGGGTTTCTCGGGTTGGTGGGTTGGTCGGAAATAATAATAAAGGCACGGTTAGCAATTGTTATAGCACAAGTTCTGTAAATGGGATGAATCTTGTTGGAGGTTTAGTAGGATTTAATAACGGAAATGTATATAGTTGCTACTGCACAGGTTTAGTAAAAGGATTTTTTGGAACAGGTGGATTAATCGGATGGAATGTTTATGGTTTAGTATGGAGATGTTATAGCACGAGTAAAGTTGAGGGAGCAGAGAATATTGGTGGGCTGGTAGGGAAAAATAAATATTGTGATAAGGAGGGAAAATGTTTTGAAGGCACAGTATCAAATAGTTATTGGGACATAGAAGCATCGGGGCTGAAGTCATCTCTGCAGGAGGCGGCAATGGCAAAACAACCGCAGAAATGAAAAGACAGGCAACTTATGTTGGCTGGGACTTTACAAAAATCTGGAAGATAAAAGAAGGTGAGACATATCCATACTTTTCCTGGCAAACCTCACCTCCAAAGATAGAGAATAATACAGAGAGTAGGTAAATTGGATATTTTATTTTGTAATTTTGGTAGTGAAAATATTTGCACTATGATAATTTTTGTGATACAATTATTTGATTATATTAAGGATGTAATTGTTGCAAGATGTTTATTAAACAGTCGCCAGATACGATACAGAAGTTAGCCATATTGACCAGAGGCGCCAGATATGATGTTTCGTGTGCGTCCAGTGGTGTTGAACGGAAACCAGAGGCAGGAAAGTTGGGCTACACCCTGCCTGGTGGGATATGTCATAGTTGGTCTTCGGATGGTAGATGTGTCTCTCTGTTGAAGACGCTTCAAACGAACTGTTGCACTAATAACTGTGCCTATTGCATCAATCGTTGTAAAAATAATGTTGAACGGACTGTCGTTAAGCCTGAGGAATTGGCAAATATAACTTATCAGTTTTATCGAAGAAATTATATTGAAGGTTTGTTTCTTACTTCTGGTATTATGGGCAATCCGAATCGGACTATGGAACTTATGCTGGATACGATAAAGACTTTGAGGACACGCTACCGATTCAATGGTTATATCCATGCAAAAATCTTGCCTGGAGCGGAAGAAAATGCTATTGAGGAAGCCATATTTTGGGCAGACAGAGTGAGTATTAATATCGAGTTGCCTACTACACCATCTTTGCAATTACTCGCACCACAGAAAAACTTTAAGCAGATTATCTATACAATGAAGAGAATAAATGCCATTCGTGAAAAACTTCTTTCACAAAGGCAGAAGCAAGGATATTATGCGATGAGTGGTCAGAGTACCCAGATTATTATTGGTGCTACCCCTGAAACAGATTGGCAAATATTAAAACTCACGGAATATTTGTATAAGAATATCGGATTGAAGCGTGTATATTATTCTGCGTATGTGCCGATAAATCAGGAGCCTTATCTGCCAATGTTTTCAAACCCACCTTTGCTAAGGGAACATCGTTTATATCAGGCAGATTGGCTTTTACGCTTTTATGGATTTTCTTTGAACGAACTTTTATCGGAAATAAATCCAAAACTGGATGAACATTTTGACCCCAAAGTATCCTGGGCGTTAAGAAATCTGAACTTCTTTCCGGTAGAGATTTGCACAGCAGATTTACATCAATTACTTCGTGTGCCAGGTATAGGTCCCATCTCTGCACAAAGGATTCTACATAGCAGAAAATCAAACATTATGGATTTAGAGGCATTGAAAAGATTGGGTGTAGTCGTCAAAAGGGCACGCTATTTTATAACAATTAAGGGCAGATATTATGGCAAGGTGAATTTAGACGACCCTTATATGTTGTCTGAAAGACTTTCTGGACTTAATAAAAAGAAGGTTGCAGAAGAGAGAGATTTATTTTCTCATGAACTTCAATCTGCCTGATAAAACATTTGCTACGGATACGGAGTTATCGCTTTTTCCACAAAAATTGAGTAAAGAGAAAGTTGTAGAAGAACTGCAAAAAGCCACAGAACCTATTCAGAAAATATTGTATTATTTTTCCCTTGCAGAGCACCAAGATAAATATGAACTTGCCTCGTATCTTTTAGACGAGGTTTCTCAAAACAGCGGAATTTCTATTGATAAGATAAATGACCCTGTTATTTATCAAATATTAAAGGTGGCTTGTAGTGTTCAGAGGCAAATCCATAGGTTGGAAGGTCTAATCCGTTTTCGTGAGATTAAAGGTGGTTATCTATATGCTGCTTTTGCACCAGATTTTGATGTGATTATGCCAATTGCCACTCATTTTGCTAGTCGTTTTCCACAGGAACGATTTATTCTTCATGATACTACCCACAAGAAAATCATTTATGTTGAAAATGGGCATTTATATACAGTGGTATTCCAAAATGAACTGCCACCAGATACAGATTGTGAAATTTTCTTTCAACAATTATGGAAACAGTATCATCAAAATATCGCCATAGAGCAGCGAAGGAATGAGAAACTTCAAAGGCAGAATGTCCCTCTGAAATTTCAGCGTTGGATTTATGAATTTGTAAGTATAAATTCAGAAATATCTTTACCTACGAGCAAGAAATTATTACCTACAAATGAAGCAGTAAGCGGATAAACACCTAGCAAAGAGACAGGCTCTATTTCATATCATTATTTTTTGATTGGTTGTATATAAGTGCATTAAGAAAAGCACTGCGGGTTTGGGGACCTATCTTTTCTCCTGAATACCCATCAAGTAGACGGACATCTAAAGAATGAAGTGTCCGTGCAAAGTAGCATGCCCATATAGGAGAGTAAACCAATTGGATAACTTCTGGGATAACTGTTTCAGGAGTAGGATGTGCACCTCGCTGTCTCAATAGTTGTTGCACGAGTCCATATTTTGCAATGGATTTTACTTCGTCTAATGGCAAGGTCGGTTCAAGCACAAGTTGGTAATTTATGGATATATTTTCCTTTACTTCCTTCATTCGTTCAAAGCGTGCAATAACCTTTGACCAGGCGTCCACCGCAATAAATATCTCTTGTGTTTTATTTATCCCTCCCTGTAAAAAGAATTTAACTATATAAAGGGGCCAGGCTACTAATTCGTATTTTGGCAGGTCTTTAAGTTGGAGAGGTTGTTTATGCCTTCTAAATATTGAGGGAATTAATTTGGCTATATTAACATTTATACGATATAGCCATGGGGCATGTAGTCGTAATCGCACCTCTTGTTCGCTATATCGAAGAGGCAGATATCCAACGGGAACAGGTTCATCCACGAGCAAGTCTTTTCTTGATAAGCCAGCCGTAGACAATTGAAGCCACACCAATAGCAGTCATAACAACGCCACAAATCAGGTTTACAACGGCAGGGCGATAATCACCTGTTTGATAGGTAAAATAAGTCCCAAAAATTACAGGTAATCCTAAAGCAACAATAAAAATTCCTATTGCAATATACAGTTCTGCGTCTCTATGTTCTAATTGAACACCTGCATTTCGCTCTTTATCAATGTGGTGCATTTCTCCGCGTTCAGTAGTGGCTACTGTTTTATTTTCTTCTGACATTGTTTATGCTCCTAAATCAAGTTAAAAGTAAAAATAAACAAAGATATGTGGAAGCATGGCTATAATAGTCCAGAATCTCAAATCTGTCCAGATACTTTTCTTGCTTCTACCTCGATTAACATATTCTTCACTCATTCCAAACCATACCCAGAGCATTGTGCCGATAAATAGTCCTAATGCACATATTTTTGCCCAGGGTTGGTATATCTTTGCTAAGAAGGAATTAATAGGACTAAAAACAGGTCTTATTACGGGGTCGCAGGTCCTACCTAACCAGTTTAAAAAAGCAAGCCAAGCACTTACTAATTTATCTCCAAGATGGAAAAAGACGGAGACCTCAGGTTTTGGAATCTCTAATACCTCAGGAGCAGTACTTTCAGTTGTCTGTGCTAAGACTTTGATTTGAAGTGTAGAACAGAAAATAAGTAATGCAAGTAAGAGTAAAATTGAATTGGTAGAATATGTAAATCTTCTTTTATTCATTATTGAACCCTTTCTGCTAAGGCATCTTGTGCTTTTGTATCATGGACGACAGAGCCCCAGACTAAACCACGAATTTTTTCTTCGGATTCAGGTGGGGTAAGAAGACTGACTATAATTGTAACGATAATTGAGAATACAAACGACCACATTGAAACGAATAAGAATGGGTCTTCGGCAGGGAACAGGTTTGGCACACACCAGAGGACAAAACAGAAAACAACCCCTAAAACCAAACCTACTAAACCTCCCCAGCCTGTGGCTCGTTTCCAAATAATCCCAAGTAGTAAGATTGCTAATGAAGGTCCCTGAAATAGTGATAATATTGTTTGAATAAAATTGTAAATTCCTCCAATACGCGAAATCTGTTCTGCAAATATGGCACTTGATATGATAAGAAACAGAGTAAAACCTCTACCTATATATAGTGCTTGTCTTTCATCCAGAGATTTACGTCCTCCTATCATCCAGAGTTTATTAAATATGTCTGTGACAAATATTGTAGAAGCAGAACTTAATGTTCCTGAGATACTTGACATCAGTGCTGCGAATAAGGCTGCAAACATAAGCCCTCGTAATCCCGTAGGCAGCATCATTCGTATCATGGTAGGTATAACTTTGTCCTGCTCATGTAGAATAATATTCCTTTCATGTAGATAGACAATAGCACAAAGTCCCGGTAATGCGACCATTAATGGAATGAACGATTTTAGAAAACCACCTGTAAGCATGCCTGCTTTAGCGTCCCATTCTGAACGGGCTCCTAATGTCCTATGCACAATAACTTGATTTCCACTCATATAGGCGATGGCAAGGACAATTCCCAGACCAAATACAATCCCTGTCCATGGGAAAGGATTATCAACGCTATTTGGAAGGAGAATATTGAAATGATTGGCAAATTCTGGTCCCATGGCTTCTATCTTGGCACGCATAGCACTCCAACCGCCGACTTCCCATAAACTTAATGATAACAGTCCCAATCCCCCAACATACATAACTACTAGTTGCACTACATCTGTCATTACTACGGCTGACAATCCACCTGCAAAGGTATAAAAACCAGTGACCCCTGCCATAATCCAGACCGTATAAATAGGTTTGTATCCTAAAATAGTATAGACTAAGTCATCAGCAGTGGTCCAGAGCATTATCATCAGGGTTAGCAACATAAATGAAACCCAGATAACGGCATTAATTATTTGCACAGCAGAGTTATACCTTCGTCCCAAAAATTCAGGTATGGTGAATACCCCGGAACGCCAGAAGTATGGGACAAAGATAAAGGCTGCAAATACCATTGCAGGCATAGACCCTAACCAATCAAAGTTCGCTGCGGAAACGCCATATCGGTAGGCATTACCCGCAACACCTACAAAATCTAACGCTCCAATATCACTGACTACAATTGAAAATCCAATTGCCCAGAAAGGTAATGCCTTCCCTGCAATAAAAAAATCTCCTGCATTTTCAATGTATCTACTTGTAAAAGTCCCGAGGAGAAAACAGCCAACCATATAAACGCCGATAATTGTCAAATCAATCCAATGTAATGATACATATTCTGTCAAGATAGGACTCCTTTATAGGTTAAGTTGTTTTTATTAATACAAAAAAATATTCTTAAATATTATTGTGTTGTTTGACTTTTATCTCTAATCCTAAGTGTTTAATAATACTACACATGAACATCAAATTTCGAAAAGATTGAGGAGATAATATTTATTGGATTATAACCAATTAAAAGCATAAAACAAAAATTTAGTAGATATTAGAGGAAATATGCGTAAAGTTAATCCTTCAGAATATATTATAACCCCTTCAAAGCCCTATCCATTTGGGTCGATTGTTTCTAATGATGGCGTCCGTTTTACAATTTTTTCGCGACATGCAAAACGAGTATGGCTTGCTTTTTTTGAAAATATAGATGACACTGCGCCAGCATGGGAATTTGAATTTGACCCAAAACGACATCGGATAGGCGATGTGTGGTCTATTTTTATTCGAGGGGTTTCAGAAGGGATTTATTATATGTATCGGATGGATGGTCCTTATGACCCACGACGTGGACATAGGTTTAATCCATCTATATATCTGCTTGACCCGTATGGTAAAGCCTTTGTAGGCGATGTGGACAAAGGAACGATGAAAACAGTTGTAATGCCTGAGGAAATGGGCTGGGAAGTAGAACAACCTTCCCATATTACAATGAACGAATTGGTTATATATGAAACACATGTCCGTGGATTTACAGTTCATTCTTCATCTGGAGTCCAACATCCGGGAACATATCAAGGACTTATTGAAAAAATTCCTTATCTTAAAGATCTGGGAATAAATGCTGTCGAATTATTACCTGTTCAGGAATTTGGGGAACGAAGAATTGGAAGGAGCAGTCTGCTAACAGGTGAAGAGTTAATTAACTATTGGGGATATAGCAATATTGGTTTCTTTGCACCTACACATTGTTATGCAGTTACAGCACATCGTTTTGAACATTTATTAGAGTTCCGTCGAATGGTGGAGGCACTACATCGCTCAGGAATGGAAATTATTCTTGATGTAGTTTTTAACCATACATCAGAAGGGAACGAGTTAGGCCCGACTCTTTGTTTCAGAGGGATTGACAATTGTATTTATTATTTTCTGGACAAAGATGGCAGATATCTGAATTATTCAGGTTGTGGTAATACCTTAAACTGTGACCATCCTATTGTCAGGGATTTTATTTTAGATTGCCTTCGTTATTGGGTAGCCATTATGCATATAGACGGATTTCGTTTTGACCTTGCCTCAATATTAGGCAGAGATGAAGATGGAAATGTTTATCCTGATGCACCTCTTATTGAACGCATTGCAGAAGACCCTGTAATAAGACATGTAAAATTAATTGCAGAGGCATGGGACGCTAGTGGTGCTTATCAAGTCGGCTCGTTTGGTGGTTTACGCTGGGCAGAATGGAACGGTAGATATCGCGATGATGTTCGCCGTTACTGGCGAAATGACCCGGTTATGCATCCTGTCTTTGCCACACGCATTGCTGGCAGTTCAGACCTATATCAAGTAGGAGGACGAACACCACTGCATAGTATAAATTTTGTTACTTGCCATGATGGATTCACACTCCATGACCTTGTCTCTTATTCACAAAAGCATAATGAGGCTAATGGCAATAATAATAGAGACGGAATAGATGAAAATTTTAGTTGCAATTATGGCATAGAGGGAGAGACTGACGACCCTGAAATTAATAAGATTCGGATACAGATGAAGAAAAATTTTATAACAACTTTATTTATTTCTCTGGGCGTGCCCATGCTGCTTGGCGGCGATGAATTTGGCAGAACGCAAAAAGGAAACAATAATGCTTACTGTCAGGATAATGAAATCTCCTGGTATAACTGGGAATTATTTCAAAAGAATTACGAACTATATCGTTTTTGTAAAGGGATAATTCAGTTTCGTAAGGAAAATCCTGCTATTAGACAATCTACATTTTTTGATGGTATCCCTAAATATGGCGTCCAAAAATGGGCAGATATTACCTGGTTCAATGCTGAAGGTGCTTCGGTTGACTGGGATGGAGATGACTCTGTTTTCGGTTGTAGAATTGATTCTGAAATTAACGATGGCTATACACTGTTTATTATTTTTAACAATACTTTATATCAGCGCGAATTTCTAATTACGGCTGAACCCTGGCGGCTGCGTGTCAACACAGCAGAACCTTCTCCCCGTGACTATTACGAACGACACCAAACTCGAATTGTCACCGAACGCTCTGTCACTATACAACCCCGTTCCACAATAATCCTTGAAGCAAAAAACACATAATTCCATTAAAAAAAAATCCGAAGCGATATATAACAAAAAAATAGTGAAGAAACAAAATAAAGCACTCATTCTTTAAGGTGGTAACCACATGTCTTTCTTCTGTTTTATTTTAAACTTAATCTTATCTATTTACCTCACAAATTTATAATAAAACTCACAAGTGTTTGTTAAAAGATTAAGGGAAAGTTTCTTACTTTGCTCTAAATAACAAAACTTTTGCTATTTTGAGGAACATTTTTCCATTAATTTAAGGTTACTTCCTTCCTATTATTTAATTCGTGCATTCTGTTATTCCGAGCGAAATGAGAAATATCTTTTTATTGTAATTAATACTGAATGGATAGTGTGTTCTTTTATTATTAGAAATAAGTTATAAGATTTCCTTTTCTAAATGCTAAACTTTATTTATATTAAACTATTATAATGAATGGAAAATTATATTTTTTGGAGATTTTAATTAAGAAAATCTTACATTTAGTCGGTATGTTCTTTTGCCCATGTTAAATAATCATTTACTGTATAGAAGGTTTCTGATTTGTATAAGCAGCCATTATCCTCTATAGGATAGGTCCAGTTGTAATTCCATGAATCGCCCGTTTGGGACATCCAGTCATCAATTTTTCTGTCCATTTTCGCAATTAATTTGCGTGCCGCAGATTCGTTTACCAGATTATTCATTTCATAAGGGTCTTCTTGTAAATCATACAGGAGCCATGGTTTTCCTTTGAATCGAGCATACTTATAGCGATTTGTCCGCACACCACGCCAACCTTCTGGTGTATTGCATACACGACTGGGACCAAATATTTGAAAGAACACAGAATCAGGTGATTTTTTATTTTTGCCCAGCACTAATTGGGATAAATCTGTCCCTTGAACTTTTACATCAGGAGCAATCTCACATAAACCAAGTAAAGTAGGTAAGAAATCTATATGGCTGAGTAGTGCTTTTTCATCTCGACCTTCCTTTACTTTACGCGGATAATGCAAGATACCTGGCACAAGGACAG
This sequence comes from Candidatus Hydrogenedens sp., assembly GCA_035370665.1. Taxonomy (GTDB): domain Bacteria; phylum Hydrogenedentota; class Hydrogenedentia; order Hydrogenedentales; family Hydrogenedentaceae; genus Hydrogenedens. The sequence goes on along the minus strand of DAOOVZ010000089.1, from coordinate 673 downwards.
ATTCTTCCCATGGCTTTCGTTTATACACTTCACCATGTGAACCAAGCATATCTCCATGGTCGGAGGAAAATAGAAAAATAGTGTCCTCTGCCATACCTAATTCGTCAAGTGCCTTCATCAGTCGCCCTACCTGGTCATCAATGGAGGTAATCATTGCATAATATTCGGAGAGTTCATTGCGTCCTGGAAGGTTCGGTCGCTGTATGTAATTGGGTGGCAAATGTATTGTCTCCGGATTATATATTGCTCCATATTCTGGTGGTGCCTTGTAGGGGTCATGCGGTGGTCCCATCTGTATTGTTAGATAGAACGGTCTTTCCTCTTTGTGACTCTGTTCAAGAAATTCGAGCCCCAAATCTGTCCATATCTCCGTCTCAAATCGCTTAATCGGTATAGGGTCAGGTGTATCCCGAAAATATTGAGAATCAAAGTAATTATGGTGGCACTCATTTGCAGCCCAAAATTCATAACCCTGTCGTCGAGGTCCTGGTGGAATATAGCCGGGTAATCTTTTACCACCGTCCAGATGCCATTTACCAATAAAACCTGTGCGGTAACCATTAGAACGAAGTATTTCTGCAATAGTAGTATGTTCCTCACGCAGCCGCAGGTCATTCGTTACCATTCCATTTCGGTGACAGTATAGACCTGTTTGTAAAATACCTCTTGCAGG
>DAOOVZ010000088.1:0-12133 GCA_035370665.1 Candidatus Hydrogenedens sp. | reverse complement strand
TTTTTGCCCAGGGCGAAAACGCAGACCAGCCTGTTGGTGTTACCATTACAGGACAAAATGTTGGACTTTTTGAGACACTGGCAAAAGGTTCAACTGCCTCAGCAAATGCCGCTATAGCACAATTGAATGTGCTGAAAGTTACAGAAGCCAAAGATGTAGATGGGAAAGCACTTGACGACCTGAAAGGTAAAGTTGTGTATTACCTTCCAACCAAAGAAGCGGATAGCCTTATTACAGGCAACCAGATGAGAGGCAAAACAGTAACAATCATTGGAAAATTCTTCAAACAAGCCAATGCTATTTTGGTAGAAACTATTGAAGGTGACGACAGTGGTGATGATTTCAATAACCTTCCGGTAGGTTCCAAGAGCCAGTTGCAAGTTCTATAAACCACACAAGTATTTGAAAACTTAAATATTTTGTATTATAAAAATCCGCAGGTTTATCCCTGCGGATTTTTTTATGCTTTTCTAAACATGTAATATACAGGTGCAATTGGAAAATGTTATATGAACCTCTTTTTGTTCTTTTTTAAGTAGACTATATTTAGTAAATATACCTCAAATAGACTTTTTGCAGTAATGCCACTATTTTCTGCTGAATAGTTTGGAAAAAGTTTTTAGTCATTTGCCTTTTTATTAAAGCCTACGCTTTTAGGGTTTAGTGTAGGATTTGTTTGAATGGATTTTTTCTGGGGAGGTTTTACAACTTGTTGAGGTAGGTCTTCTCTCTTTTGAGGAGGGGTAATCTTCGGTGTTTCTTGCGGTTTTACTGGGAAAATGGTCTCAGAAGGAATAGTGGTTTTTATGGCAGGAACAGGAGAAGCAGTTGCTTTTCTATTTTGTCGTGTTTTCAACATTTCCTCAATACATTTACCAATCTCGATACGCTTTGAAAGGAGCAAATCATGATTTCTTGAAAAGTTGACCAGGTCAGGACAAAATTCTTTGAAATCATATATTTTTTCTGCTCTTTGTAAAAGTTCAGGATTACTACCATTGTCTTTAAGTTCTTTCAATAATTGATAGAAAATACTTAGATAATCATAATCTTCTATGCCATCGCGGATAATCTCCCATCGAATGGAGTTGATAGGTTTATCTAGACCTGGATATACAAGGAAACCGTCACCATTGGTTGGAATTACATCAAGAGGGCATGCTTCTGGATTCTTTTCTTTGGAATAGTTAATACACCAGTAGTGCATACCTTTAATCCCTAACATCCATGTTTGCCAGAAGAGAATCCTGTGCTCAATACCTGCAAAGTCTAGGAAAAAGTTGGCATAGGGTCGTGGAGGTGCATGATTTACACACCACCAGACCTCTTTACCTTTTTGTATCTGTTCTAAAATGTATTTGTTGTAGGGAGTATCCATTACTGGACTATGTATGCACCATATATCTACATTCTCCGGCAGTATTGGATTAAGTCCACGTGTGGTTGTCATGAGAGGAAGTTCAGGAGCCAGAAGTTTCCATTGGGCTGTAAGATTTGTTAATTTTTCTTTGTCTCTTTCTTCTGGATATTCCCAGAGAGGAACAAATATATGTTTTAAAAGATTATTATTTTGGAGAAATGAGTAGAGGACTTTCAATTGTTCAGGCTGTTCTATTAATTTAGGTGGGATTGTAAAATTTATTATACCTTCCTTCTGTAATCTTTGTATCTTGGGTAATATGTTTGATAATTCTTGTTCATAGTTTGATGTTTGTGGAAGTGGTAGTTGTGTAAGTTCTCGAAGCGTAACACGGTGTTCAATAGCATTTTCTAAATATAAGGACGCAACAGCAGAAGCATTTGGCTTATTTCCAGATAGGATTTGTGCACTTTTCAAAGCATTTTCCCATGAAAACCCAAAATCTGTTTTCAATGTGGGTGTGTCAGGTAAAGCAAATTCAAATACATGTATGTTTAATTCTATTTCAATTGGGTCAAAATTACTACCCTGTAATTCTAAAGTTCCCTCATAATCACCGGGAGGCAGACTTTCGGGTGCGTAGAAGGTTAGCCAGAAGGCAGATGTAGTTTTTGGTAAGATTTTTAAGGTAGTTGTTGGCTTTAAACTATCAGGCCAATAGCCCGTAGGACCTTCATAATAAGATGGAATAATAACATGGTGATACTTTTCCTCATAAATCGAAATAACATCTTTTGGGAAAGAAACACCTGTTGCTTTGTTTTTTAATTCTGACAGTAAGAGTTGTGCAGAACATATTTCTGTCCCGTTGTTTCGCAGTGCAATCTGGAAGGATTCCCTTTCGCGTCGTGCGAGAGAGATTCCAAAAGATGTGTTGTCTTGTGCAGAAGGTTCAGGGTCATCATCAGGAAAAATCTTAAATAATGAAGGTTCCATCCAAACTTTTATATTTGATTTTCTAAATATTAGATTTCTAACTAATTTTCGTGGACCTTTATCTAATGCTTTAGGTGCATCAGTCCATGGTGGAAAAGGTTCTTCATCAGAAGGAGATAAATTTTCAGGATTGCCTACAACAAATTGGGTGTCAATACCGCCATGGGGAGAACCTGTCTCTTTGCCAAGATAATAAGGTTTTCCATCTTGTTCTAATTGAGATAGAAAATCATAGCGACCCGGTCCCGGGGCTTTCCATTCATAAGTGCAACGAATAAGTATGTTGGGTTGGAAATCAAACTTTTTTGTGGGTAATCGCCATACTCTTCCATCAGCAGCAAGGACACGAGATTTGATTTGCATGTTATTAAATTCGCGGTTGGGCGATAATAATAGTATCAATTTTCCGTCATCGTTGTAATCGAGTTGACAAGCCATTTCATCAGTAGCAAAATTCACATGACTGAGTCCTCTGACTATAGACAGTTTGTATGTAGTTGACCATGTATCGCCGACTTTTAATAAAGTTGGGATGAACCAGGATTGAACACCTTGTTTATTTTCCTTTGTCTCCCATACAGCCAGAAATGAATGAAGCATATCTGCATGAAAGATAAGGCAAACATTTTCAAGCAATTGAGGGTCGGTATAGGCAGCCCAGTTCCGAGCAGCAAGTAAATGCCTGCTTGAATCCATAGAAATTATACCTTCTGTAGTAGGCAGTTCTAATCGGTCTGTTTCATTCCATTTGCCGCCAGGGTTGATAGAATTAGCCACCCAGGGTGCAATCCATTGTGTTTCTTTTCCTTCATTTTTTACATCCATTTTTATTAAAAGACCTGCTTCATTGGGCAATAATTGCATCGTTTTCTTAACTTTTAAGCCTTGAATATTAGGTCCTTCACAATCGTATGTGTATATTATTTTCGTTCCATCCGGAGCAGAGATAGATTCCCACTGTTCATTGATTTTTCGGTTAGGCACATAAAAACTACCTACGCCAAAACCTTCCTGAAACATGCCAAGTGGTCCAGAAATATTATCAGGTGGGTTTGTCAATCCTAACTGAGAAATCACTCCTTGTTGAGATGGGTCTACCTTTAACCACAAATACTGATTTTTAATTTCTGCTTCGGCGGTTAAATTTTCTGCAAAAATATTTGGTAGAACAAATAAATATGTAAGGCATAAAAGATATACCAGAACTTTTCTTTTTGCTGCTAATTGCATGTTATTATCCTATGATTTTGTCCAATTTGTAGATTCGTTTATTTAAAAATATCATAAAAGAATATAAGTATAATTAATTTTTATCCTATATATCATTTTGTATATCTTTTAATTTGAGGAAAATCCTTATTCGTTACGATTATAATTAAAGAGAACGGGGTTATTGTCCTCTAATAATTTTTTGAACCATTTATTTGATTACTTTTTATTTTAGAGATAAAATTGGAAAGATATGAAATGAAGGCACTGCGCATATATGCCCCAGGCGATATAAGATTAGAAGAAGTTCCTACACCTCTGCTTTGTCCTGATGAGGTATTAATAAAGGTATCTGCTTGTGGAGTTTGTGGTTCAGATATTCCCAGAATTTTTGAACATGGAACATATAAATATCCATTGACACCGGGCCATGAGTTTTCTGGGATTGTTGAAAATGTTGGGTCAGAAATAGGTAAAGACTGGATTGGAAAACAGGTAGTTGTCTATCCATTAATTCCTTGCGGACAATGTTCATCCTGTTATTCTGGGTTCTATACCCAATGCTTGAATTATGATTATTTAGGTTCGCGAAGGGATGGAGGATTCGCAGAATTTGTAGCCGTTCCAGTAAACAATATTATCCCTGTGCCTGACGGTGTATCATTAGAACTTGCTGCGTTAACTGAACCTTGTGCTGTTGCTTTACATGCAGTTAGGAAGGTAAAGTTAAGTCCAGGCGATTCTGTATTCGTTATTGGTGCAGGCACAATAGGTATTCTTATTGCTCTTTGGGCTCGAACAGCAGGTGCACAGGTATTCATGACAGATATTGTGGTAGATAAACTCAGATTTGCTCGTTCTCTGGGTTTCCAGCATCTTGTAGACGCAAAACAAACAGTTCCTTCAGAATGGATTAAGCAGAAAGTTAATAATGGTGTGGATGTAATCTTTGAGACAACAGGTCGTCCTTCAGGTTTGGAAACGGCTATCGAAAGTTGTCGTATTCAGGGTAATGTAGTGTTGGTAGGCAATCCTGCTGTGGATGAAATGAAATTAAGTGCAAAATGTTATGGCTTGATTTTACGAAAAGAAATATCCATAGTTGGGATTTGGAACTCTTTAATTGATGAATATCCAAAGAACGAATGGCAAGTAGTTTTACAGCAATTCAAAAAGGAAGAAGATACCTATAAAAAACTCATTACACATAAGGTTTCTATTGAGGATTTAAAAGATTTATTAATAGATATATATCACAAAAAAGTTTTTCCAGTAAAGGCTATGTTTAAGAATAAGGAGAAATGACCATGTTAGCATTAGTGTTAGAGGAAATTGGAAAGTTGGCATTAAAAACAGTGCAAAAGCCGAAAGTTGTGCCATGGTCTTTGTTGGTTAAGGTAAAGTTTTGTGCCATTTGTGGCTCAGATTTGAGAATCGTAGACAGTGGTAACACGCGTGTTACACCTCCAACAATCTTGGGTCATGAAGCCTCAGGAGAAGTCGTAGAAGTTGGAGAAGGTGTAACTCGATTCAAAGTAGGTGACCGTGTAGCGATAGGTTCAGATGTGCCCTGTGGCAGTTGCGCTTATTGCGAGGCAGGAATTGGCAATGTGTGTCCTATTAATTATGCTATGGGTTATCAATTTCCGGGGAGTTTTGCAGAGTATGTATTTTTAAATCCATTGGTGGTTGAACATGGTCCTGTCCATCAAATTCCAGAAAATGTATCAGATGAAGAAGCGGCTCTTGCTGAACCGTTAGCATGTTGTTTGAATGCTTTAGAACTGTGTGGAGTTAATCTTGGTGAGACTGTGGTTATTATTGGAGCAGGACCAATAGGTTGTATGTTGATGGAAGTGGCTAAGAAATGTGGGGCAGGAAAAGTAATCGCAGTGAACCGAACAAGGAAACGCGAAAATGTCGTCCAACAAGTAGCGGATATGGTTATATATACATCAGAAGAAGATTTGGCTACTCGTATCCAAGAAGAAACAGGGAGTTTAGGGGCAGATGTAGTTATAACTGCTTGCTCGTCTCCACAGGCACAAACCGATGCACTGGAAATTGTAAGAAATAGAGGACGAGTTAACTTTTTTGGTGGATTACCTCCTGGTGCACCTCCAACTTCTATTGATACGAATATTATTCATTACAAAGAATTATTAATCACAGGAGCACATGGGTCTGTTCCGCGACACCATCGGCAAGCATTAGAACTAATATCTCAAGGCGTTGTCAAATTAAAAAAATACATATCCTCTATATTTCCTCTAAAAGATGCAATAGAGGCATTCCAGAAGGCAAGAAAAAAAAATGAGATGCGTATTTTTATTCAGCCATGAAATAGAATAAATTTCAATATATACAGGATGCAGAATGAGAAAAGGGAGAGGATATTCCCTATTTTAGTGTAATATAGGTTCTAATCAACCTTCTTATATCTAACAGAATAATGTATATATTACTATTACTATTCTTTTTATATTTTTACCAGATACTTATGAATAGATGTATAATAAAAGATAAAAATAAATTTGTAGTGTAAAAGAAAATTTATGCCACAGGTAAGGTGTTCAAAATGCAGTCATATTAATCCTTCCGAAATAAGCCGATGTCAGAAGTGTGGCGCGCCTTTACCTGAGATAAAAATTCAGCAGATGATGGCAGAAACCAAAAAGGCTGAGAATCAACGCCAAGAACAGAAGTCACCAAATTTTCAGCAAGGAACTTTACATCGAGGAGAAATTTTTGGCGGTCGTTATACGGTCATTAAATTAATCGGTAAAGGTGGGATGGGTAGTATCTATAAGGTGTTCGACAATACCCTAAAAGAGGAAGTTGCATTAAAATTGTTGTTGCCCCAGTTTGCAAAAGACCCAATGATTGTAGACCGTTTTTTGAATGAGGCACGAATTGCACGCAAGTTATCCCATCCAAATATTGTCCGTGTCCATGATATTGGAATTGCTGGAAATATCTTATATATCTCTATGGAATTTGTTGAAGGTAAATCATTGCGTGGAATATTAGAAGGTTTGTTACCGGGACAACGCCTACCGTTAAAACATTTACTAACCTATTTTGACCAATTGTGTTCAGCATTAGAATATGCACATCAGTTTACTGTTCATCGCGATATAAAGCCTGAAAATGTAATGGTAACACCTCAAGATATAGTAAAGTTGATGGATTTTGGTATTTCAAAACTTGTGGCAGACACTCGTCTTACAGGTGTTTCGGTTGTAATGGGAACGCCTTTTTATATGTCGCCTGAACAAATTCGCAACAGCAGGGATGTTGATGCTCGTTCTGATATTTATAGTTGCGGAATTATGCTCTACGAGATTCTGACAGGGCAAGTGCCCACAGGTATTCCCAAACCTGCGTCGGAATTGGTGAAAGAACTTCCTCCGGAATTGGACAAAATTGTAGAAAAGTGTATTCAACCCGACCCCAAAGACCGGTTCCAGAGTGTTTCTGAATTGAAAAAAGCATTAGAACCATTAAGAAGTCTTGTCCTTAATAATAATGAAATTTCTATTTCGAGACCTACAAAGAAAATAAAAAAATGGAAAAGTATACTTACTCCTCGTTTTATTGGTTGGTCTTTAGTATCTATAGTTCTTTTGCTTTTATCAGCAGGTCTATTCTTGGCAGAACAATATAGAGAGAGACTGCTTGCTCAGGAAATAAATAATGAAGCGAATCCAATTTTGATTAATGAAAATGAATTGCCATCATTAGATACTTATATTAAACTCCTATTCCAGGTCGCAGTAAAGGCAAAAGAAAAATCCGGAAATATTTCCGATGGTCAGAAATATTTTGATGAGGCAGAATCTATTTTAAATCAGATTAAGAATAAAACGAAAACAGGCGAAACCGTGTCTCTGGACTTATTGTTTTCATGCGCAAGATACCTATCCGCTATATTTTGCGAACATGAAAATATGGTGTTTATCCCGGATGGTAATATAATGTGGAATAATCAGGAATATTTTGTCCCATCTTTTTTTATGGATATAAGCGAAGTAACACAGGGCAAATTTAGGAATTTTTGTATTTCAAGTTCTATTTCCTGGGAACTTCCACCTTCCTCAGGTCTGGAAACTAACGGCTCTTCTGATGACTTTCTTCCTATAACTATGGTTAACTACTTCGATGCCCTCGCTTTCGCAAGTTATTATCAAAAAAGTATACCATCAGTCTTTCAGTGGTTAAGAGCAGCACAGGGAGATGGGAAAATAACTTATCCATGGGGAGATGTATGGAGAGAAAACTCGGCAAATGTAGGTGGTATAAAAAGTGTCCCTCAATCTGTAAAATCATATCCAGATGACCAAACTCCAACTGGCTGTTTTGATATGCTTGGAAATGTGTCTGAATGGACACGGACACCTGTGGACCCAAATTGTACGGAAAACGACATATATTGCCCTAGAATTATCATGGGTAGTGATTTTGCATCTGCTCCGTCTTCTCTTATTGTGGGAAAAAGTGCTGAACCGGATACCCGTTCTCCTCTTCTGGGTTTCCGCTGTGTGAAAGAAATTCCTATCTCTGTCGAACAACTAATAGCATATTTAAAGGAATAAAATCACAAAGAATAATTTTTACGAATAGAAGGAAACCATATAATCATGCTTCTTAAATGCCTTTATTTAAGAGAGGATTAGAGTAATTCACTTAACTTTCGACGGACCTCTTCTAATTTTGCTTTATCGCCACTTTTATTATATAAATCCAGCATACTCCTTAAAACTAGTATCACAGAAGGGTCTTTTTCGCCCCAGGTTTTTTTCCAGATTTCTAATGCCTTCAAAAAACAAGATTCTGACTCTTGAAATCGCTTCAAAGCGAGGTATAACAATCCCATATTATTATATGTTGTTGCCAATTCTGGATGGTCTGCCCCCAGATGCTGCTGCTTAATGGCTAATGCGTCCTTGAAGAAAACCTCTGCTTCCTGATACCTTTTCATGTCGTAATACAAAGACGCCAGATTATTGAGGGTCTTACCAACTTCAATATTCTGAGGACCAAAAAGCCTGCGTTTCATTTCGAGCGATTTTAAGTAATAGTCTTCTGCCTCATTAAAACGGCGTTGGGATTGGTAGACACCTGCAAGGTTATTCATAGCCCTTGCTAAATCAGGATGGTCAATATCTCCAAAGGCTGTTTTCCAGATTGTGATAGAGCGTAAGTAAAGAGGCTCTGCCGAAGCATATTTTCCCTGTGCAAGGTATAAGGCTTCCAGGTCCTGGAGAATTGTCCCTACATCAGGGTGAAGAGGTCCTAAAACCTTTTCACGAATTTCAAGAGCACGACGATACAAACTTTCCGCAGCAGAATATTTTTCCTGTCGCTCAAACAAGCGTGCTAACTGATGATATAAGGTAGCCACTGCATTATTGAATGTGCCAAAATTCTTTTCCAGAATTTGCAAAGCCTGCCGATAATATTTCTCTGCTTCCTCATAGCGTCCTTCTGACTGACGCAACTCGCCTATATTTGCCAATACCGTTGCGACATTCGGATGTTCCGGTCCAGAAATTTTTCGCCATAGGTCAATAGCTTCTAGATAATGTCGTTCCGCTTCGATAAATCGCTCTTGAAATCGAAAAGTTTCCGCCAGGTTATTCAATGTTGTTGCAACATTTGGGTGTTCAGGACCATATTTCTTTTTCCAGATTTCTAATGCCCTTTTATATACCTTCTCGGATTCATCCAGTTTCCCTAAAGACTTTAATACTTCTCCCAAAATACACAGTGCATTACCAACATTAATATCTTCCTCCCCATAGGCCGTTTCCCAGATTTGAAGACACTTTACACAAAGTGGTTCTGCTTTCTCAGGAAAACCTTGAATTTTATATAGTTCTGCAAGTTGGTAATAGGTCGTGGCTATATCAGGGTGGTTTGTTGGAAGCACATTTTGTTTAATAGCCAGTGCTTCTTGATATAACTTCTCTGCGTCGTAAAATCGTCCAATAACCCGATAATATCCTGCTAAATTATGAAGGACTCTTGCTACATCAATGTTAGGTCCGGGCCATATTGTTCTATATAAATGTGCTGCTCGCTCAGCGTAAGAAATGGCTTCATTAACCTTCCCCTGAGCAAAACATAAAACTCCAAGTGCGTTTAATGTAAATGCCGTATCTGGATGATTGGGTCCTAATGCACTCTCACGCACTTCTAAAGCTCTACGATACAAAGACTCTGCCAAAATTAAATCATTCTGTTGCCGATAAATATCACCTAACAATTGCACCGTTGTCGCAATATCTTTATGAAAAGGTCCAAGAATTTTTTCACGAATGTCCAATGCCTCCTGACAATTTTTCTCTGCCTCAGAATACTTTTTCATGACTAAATATAATCCTGCAAGATTATATAAAGAGCGAGCCACATCCAGGTGCCTCTGACCAAATATTTTTTTTCTAATCTCTAATGCTTTCTGGTATGCCTGTTCTGCTTCTACATATTTCTTCTGCTCATGATAAATCAACCCTAATGTATGCCAACTGTTAGCAACATCTTCATGCTCTTCCCCAAAGGTCGTTTTCCGAACTTCTAAGGCTTTCTGGACATACTTTTCTGCCTCTGAATATTTATGTAATCCTCTCAATATTTCTGCAAGATTGTTCAAACTAATTGCATAACGAGGGTCTTTTTCATCAAAATTCTGTTCTGCATACTGCAATGCCTCCTGGGCATGGGGTAGAGCCTCAGCAAAAGATTTTGATTGAAATAACTCTACTACAATTGCTATTTTGCTTTGCCACTCCTTCTCAGCGATTTCATTAAGAGAAATACCCTCGATACCTATTTCATTGGGTACTTCTTTATCCATAATTTCTCCCGGTGATAAAAAATTCAATTTATTTAAGCATTTTCCACAATCAGTGCTAAATTTTTAATCATTATAACAAAATAACAGACTTCTTTTGTCAACAGTATTCCTTCACTAATTACTATCTTGTTTAGGTATATCTAATGACGCAAGGAAATCCTCTACAACTTTATAAGAACTAATATCTTCTATGTCAATACTACTCATGAACTTTAATGGATTTTTAATATATCTCCTATGACAGTAAGGGCATAAGTCAAAATCAAAACCTTTATAAATCTGTTCTTCAAGTTCTTCTACACTCATTTCCTCCATCTTTTTAATTAGTTGCATAATCTCCTCTCGATGGTTTTGTAATAAATCTGTCAGATGTATTTCATTTTGATTGTAAACTGCCAATACTTCTATTTTTATTCGATACCGCAATTCTTCTTTTTTCAAATTTTTACCACAACCGTCACATTTGTAAAAAGTCATTTAATAATTCTCCATTTAACAACAAGGCAAACAACTTTTAGTATAACATATATTTTGTATTTGTCCAATATATATGTAACATTTTACATTTTTTTAATAGTATAAATAAAGGGGATTTAGGATTATAGATTTATGGGGTCTTTAAGGGTTGTAAAAGATTAGGTAATCAGTGAGAGTATAAGAGAATTTTATTAGGTTATATAGTAGTTGGAGGTGATAATTTAGAGATTCTTACTGAATGGTGCAATTATATCATTAACAAAGAGTGAAGCGAATCGGCTATGAGTATCTATGCCAGAAATAAAATATACACAAATTATATCTAAAATCAGTTTTACTGTGTTAGAAATTATATATCCGGATTCCGGGGCTTTTGGAGGATATTTTAAAATATTTATTTTTTTTAAAATTCTACATATAGTAGAAAGGGATATGAGTTTTAATCATTGCTGCTTGCAGAAAGTATCCAAAAATACTTTAATCTTCTCTCTTTCTAATTGGAGATAAGTCTCTCTTAACTTCCTGATATAATCAACCATTTCCCTCAGCACTTTCCATTCTCGGACATTAAAGGGTCGAGTAGAACGAAGCATTAAGCCATCTGATTTTAGCCTCTTTTTCCATCTACTAATTACTTTTCTATTTACACAAAAGGCTTTTTAGTTGCATGCTCCCCATAATGCTTATGAAACAAAATAATTTTTGCTTTCTCTCATTCTTGTCTGTTCTTTTGTGGTTTTAATCCCGAATATATTACTGCATGCGGTTGGATTCATCATTACTGAAAATAGTATGTTCAAAAAATTGTATTTTGTAGGGGGCTGTCTAAAAAGTCCTTTTTGTTAAATTTGCGTGAAAATGAGTGCTTATTTATTGTTAATTTATGATTGCTTATTGCTGTATATATTTGTTTTAGTAATGGCAAAATTGGCTCAAATTGACTTTTTGGACAGCCCCTATAACGACACCACAGGGGTATCGTTTGTTTGCGGAGGTATCATTTTTGAGGCGTATGCAATACGCCCCTACTTTCAAGATTTTTAGATATACCCTAAAACTATTATAGGTAGACAAGTTGAAATTTTTAAAGACACAGACAGGAATGTCTATGCTACAGAAAAAATATAAAATAGATGTTTATTTTCTCTTTGCGGACTTTATGTCTTACCCGGTGAACCTTGTGGTTTATCTAATAAATTAGAAAAACTGAATGTAGAGTTGTCGTTACTTTTCTG
>DAOOVZ010000087.1:0-12134 GCA_035370665.1 Candidatus Hydrogenedens sp. | reverse complement strand
ATCCTTTGGTTGTTAGAACATAAAGTTTATGTTTTGTGTGATATTATAGATAAAAATGATTCGTTTTTATAAATTTTTTAATTTCAGGACATAATATGAATGGATTTTGGTATTTCTTACCTGCACAGGTCAGGTCAATTATATCGGCATGGATAAATGGTCCTGTTTTCCCAACTGTTTTACAAATAGAGCCCACGAACCGTTGCAATTTGAAGTGTATAATGTGTCCACATGGATGCAATAAGATTTCAGAGTATAGGGATTTGTCATTTCCGACACTGACAAAGATTATTGATGAGATTTATCAATACAAATATTTAAGGGGTGTCCATATTCAGGGTTTGGGAGAGCCTCTTTTATATCCTGATTTGCTTAATGCTATAAGGTTTTGTAAAGAGAAAAAATTGGAAACATATTTTAATTCCAACCTTACTATTTTATCTGATGAGGCGGCAGAGGAATTGGTTGAATTACAGCATGATAGGATTGCTGTTTCTATTGATAGTGTTGACCCAGACCTTTATCTCTGGATAAGACCAGGGGCTAAAAATCATTCACTTGATAGGGTATTAAAAAATATCGAGAAACTTGCAGAGATAAAGCGTAAACGAGGTTCAAAACATCCTATCATTGCTGTTTATACAATTCTACTTAAAAGCACGATTGCACAAATCCCTGACATGGTTAAAATATTAAAAGATAGTGGTGCTAATATGTTGTGTTTTCAACATTTGATTACTATTGGAATTCCTGATGATAAGGTTTTGCCTAATGGGAAACTTTTGAAAGATGAGTGTGCAATTGATATACCCGAAGAGGAGAAAAAAGAGGTTTTGGCAATGACGCGTTCGTTGAGTTCAGAAAACTTTGAAGTTATGCCGCCTCATGATTTAGATTATTATGATGAGAAATTACCACCTCACGAAGGCATAGTCACCTGTTTCGATTTATGGGAAAAACCAATGGTGTTATCTAATGGTGATTTTATGCCCTGTTGCTATACGGTTGGCTATTATCAATTTTTTATGGGGAATATTTATGAAACTGACTTTCAATCTATCTGGTTCAATGATAAATATAAAGAATTGAGGTGGCAACATGTGTCTGGAAAACTTAATCCTGTATGTTCTGAATGTAGCCAGTTATATCAAGTAGCACATCCGTCAATAAAATTATTTTTAGATAGTAAAATTGATAACTTCAAATTTTATCCCAATCCTTTTTTAGGAACACAAAAGTATTCATTTTATTAAAAGTGGACGACTATGCACATCTGCCATGTATATAAAGATATTTATCCACCTGTGGTTGGTGGAATAGAAAAGTTTATATCTTTATCTGTAAAGCATCAAAAACAATGGGCAAAAGTAACGGTTATTGTTTGCAGCCGAGGTTATAAAACTATACATAAAACTGAAGACAATGTTGATTATATCTATGTTGCAGAGTTAGGCAGAGTATTAAGTAGTCCTATCTCTCCTTTATTCCCATACTATTTGAAAAAAATTAATCCCGATTTGTTTGTCGTTCACTCTCCTAATCCCGTTGGTGAGATGTCTGTCATTTTAAGCAGGATGGGAAAGCCTTATGTTGTTCGTTATCACAGTGATGTGGTGCGACAAAAAATTACAATGAAATTTTACTCCTATATGTTTTATAATTTTTTAAAAAAGTCAAGTTTGATTATCCCTACAAGTGACATATATGCAAAAAGTTCACCGTTTTTAAGTCCATTTTTAGATAAATGTAAAACAGTTTCCCTTGGAATTGAAGTTAAAAAATTTGCTCAACCAGATTTTGATAAGGTCAATGAAATACAAAAGCGATTTGGTTCTACTTTTGTTTTCTTTTGTGGAGTTCATCGCTATTACAAAGGAATACACAACTTGATAAATAGTTCTCCTTACATATCAGTTCCTGTGGTTATTGCTGGTGATGGACCAGAAAGGGAGCAATTAGAAAAATTGGCAAAAAGTGTTTCAAAAGGGAATGTTCATTTTATAGGCAGATTGACAGATGAAGAATTAGTCCAATATTTACACGCATGTTCTATTTTTGTATTTCCATCAATTGCCAGGAGTGAAGCATTTGGTTTATCAATTATCGAGGCACACGCAGCGGGAAAACCTGTTATTGCGACAAAACTTGGCACAGGTGTAGAATGGGCAAACTTAGATGGAATTACTGGGATAAATGTCCCTCCCAATGATATTCAGGCTTTAGCCAATTCAATTCAATTCCTTATTGACCACCATGAAGTAAGAGAAATAATGGGTAAAACTGCAAAAGAACGAGTTAAATCCGAATTTGATATAGAAGTAACTTCAAAGCAAGAATTTGATTTGTATCGGAGTGTATTAAGTTAATGGATTTATTTTCTTTTATTTATTCCTTTGCGATATTTATTTCTTTTATACTCTCTCTATTCCTTACAGAGATATTCCGCCAATTTGCTATTTCTTACGGGATATTAGATTATCCTCACGGTAGGAAATCCCATACAACACCCACTCCTTTACTTGGTGGAGTAAGCATTTTCCTGACCTTCCATATCTCGCTATTCATTATTTTTCTGATATACCTGTTATCTTCTGATATGAGAGAAGCCCTACCGGGTAGTTCTGTATTTGACTTTTTAGGTTCAGGTTCTTTTCAAAAGGTTTTGGGTGTCCTTCTAGGTGGATTAGTCATTTTTATTTTAGGGCTCGTAGATGATATTACTGTTTTAAGCCCATGGGTTAAATTGTTTGGACAGATTGTTTCAGCAACTATTCTGGTCCTTTGTGGAATTAGGATTGAGATGTTCTATCTATCAAATTGGTTGTTGTCTTCTGGGATAACTATCCTCTGGGTTGTATTATTGACCAATTCTCTCAATTTGCTCGACAATATGGATGGACTGTGTGCAGGTGTATCTTTTATCTGTGCTATGGCATTCTTTTTCTGCATTCAACCTTATGACGAATTTTTAGTCCGTCTTCTACTAATGATTTTTGCAGGTAGTGTTGCTGGATTTTTATTCTATAATATTGCACCTGCAAAAATATTCATGGGCGACGCAGGCAGTATGTTTTGCGGTTTTTTCCTTGCTACTGTTAGTGTTATTGGGACTTTCCATTTAGAGGGGACACCATCAAGAGTAGCAATATTTGCTCCTGTTGTTATTTTAAGTATTCCTTTATTTGATACTTTTAGTGTAATATACTTACGCTGGAGAAGCGGTCAGCCTATCATGTTAGGTGATAAAAGGCATTTTTCACATCGTCTCGTAGAATTAGGCATGACCAAAAGACAGGCAGTTGAATTTATATGGTTGGTAAGCGTTATTACAGGAATTAGTGCTATATTTCTTCCCATGCTAAATTTCAAGTTTAGTTTTTTAATAGTTCTTCAAGTTTTAGGTATATATATTTTGATAGTATTACTAATGAATGCGCCAAAAAATGGCAAATAATCAAAACTGGTTAAATAATATGAAAAAG
Source organism: Candidatus Hydrogenedens sp. (assembly GCA_035370665.1). Taxonomy (GTDB): domain Bacteria; phylum Hydrogenedentota; class Hydrogenedentia; order Hydrogenedentales; family Hydrogenedentaceae; genus Hydrogenedens. Next base: position 8,652 of record DAOOVZ010000087.1, on the reverse strand, counting down.
CAAAAAAAAGTGGTAAGAAGATTTTTCAAAGACAAAGACAACCAATTATCGTCTACGCTAAATACAATTAAAACTGATTTAGAATTAAGTGGACCATTTTTTGATATGCCATTAAAATATGTTGTCCTCATTGCTGTTCTAACAATTTTATTGGTCATTACTGTTTTTATACTTATGTATTTTAACCTTTTAGATGCATTCAAGCCCTGGTTTTTATCTCATTTTGACGAATTGAACTTTATAAGATATTCAAAGGGAAGCACAGATATTGGGATTCTATTAATTGCTCTTATCACTGTGACAGGGCTTGCGGTTATACATCCTGTATTGGGTATATGTGGTGTCACATTAACACGATGTTGGCTTGACGGATATACTTATCCAACCGATAATGTCTACTTTGTCTGGGCAATTATTTTAATCTCTATATCTTATGTGATTCACACATACTTAAAAAAACAATCATTAAAGATTGACATTCATACATCATTACTATTTTTGTTTGTCTTATTCCTAATCATTCTCCTACCTACTTCTTATCAAGTTGGAAAAAGTTATCGCTACCTTATGCTCTGGGCTTCTTATGCCTGTTTATTCTTCACTACTTATGGCAGTATCAAATCTACCTCTCATAAGAATATCTTAATCTGGGCTATTATTATAACATTAGGCTTACAGACCTGGTATGCCTTCTTTCATTTTCGATATGTTTTGCCATTTTTGAGAAAAAGTCTTTTGATGGACCCTGCTTTGCGAATAAAATTTTTTGGGACAACAGAACTTTCCAATGAACTTATTTATAGATTCAATATAAATCGTGCTTTTGGGACTATGCTATTTCCAAATGCTCTGGGTGGGTTTATTCTCCTCTTTTTACCGATATGTATCTATTTGACATATTGCTATCTATATTTACTCTTCAATGAGTGGCAAATAGAGAGTAACGGATTAAACAAAAATAATGAGCGTTGGATATTAGTGCAAACAGCGGCTATTTGGTTTATATCAACGATTTTTATCTATGCCACTGGATTATTTCCTATAACTTATTCTTTTGATACAAGTTCAAGCACAGATGTTTATCTGGCATGTGGTTTAGCAGGACTTGTAAGTCTAATTCCATCAGGACTGTTTGCCTGGATATGTATTAATAAAGGATACAACACAGGAAAATATTTTATTTTATCCCTTGTCCTTATAATTTGCTCTTTTTTTGGTATAACCTCTTTATGGTTAACTTATTCGAGAGGCTCGTGGTTAAGTTTAATCCTATCTATCTGTTTTGTTGTATTACTTTCAGTTTATTTCAAATTCTCCAAACAAAAGACAACAATAAAACTTGTATCACTTGCTATTTTTATCTTGATACTTTATTCCTTTTTTACTGCCTTTTCTATATCTACAAATAATGTGTTTGCAGAAAATACTCAACCTAATTTTTCTAATGAAAAAGGCAGCAATTCGTCTGCCGAATCCGGTAATGAGACTGCAAAAGAAATTTTAGAAACAGGTGTTGGTGTATCTTGGGAACACTTACGAGACCCATCATCATTTAGACTTCGCTGGAGTTATTGGAAAGTCGGGCTTAATATGTGGAAAAGTAATTTTCTTACAGGTGTAGGCTTAGGGAACTTTGCCCTTGCATATCCTCATTATCAGTATTTAGGTGCTGGTGATGTAAAAGAATGTCATAATGGATATTTGCAAATCTTATGTGAAACAGGCATAGTTGGGGGTATCTTCTTCCTTGCGTTTGTTATTACACTTCTATATAAAATTTGGAAAGGACTAAGAGATAAGAAAGGCAATTTTTATACAATAGCATGGAGCATAGGTATTCTGGGCTTTCTAATTCATGCCGGACTTGATATACATTTTTCGCATCCTTCATTAGTAACCTACTTTTTAATTGGGTTGTCACTCTTTCTGATAGAAATTCCCTCCCCAAAAAAAGCAGAAACGACTGAGGGAAATACCAAACCTAAATCTTTATTATTAACTATAAGTTTTGCCCTTGTCTTCATAATATTATTTGTTTTTTCAACACCACCTTATACAAGAGATTTGGTAAGGAGTAGAATGTCATTTTTCAATGTCGGAAAAGATACAGAAATTCCACTTGTATTAAAGACGATGAATTATGTTTTTACAGATGTATTGCAATATGCAATTAAAAATACAGATAAACAGCCTAAAATGTCTGCTACTGTCTTAAAATTCTTCTTTGTAGATTTAAACACCTTACGAAAATTTGGAAACTTATATGTGCCTGAGGGCAAAGGTAGTAATAAAGCAGTATTACTGCCAGAAGGAGAGCCTGTGCCCGAAAATGCTGTTCTGGTGGTTAAACAATCAGAAGCATGGATGTTTGTAAATCGTATTCGCAGGACAAGTATCAAGTATGCTAAAAATTATTTAGAAAATGTAGATAGAATTTTCCCATATCAAGAGGATATACCCAATTATATTAGTGAGATTTATAAATTGGTATTCCTATACACAAGTCCCCAATATAATTCAGATGTTGTTGATGAGGCTCGGGAAGGCATGCTTCGCTGGTCAAAAGAAGCATTAAAGCGAAGCCCCCAGAATGGTGACCTATATTACAACTATGGAAAAGTTTTGTGGCATTCCGCAGTAAAAGATTGCGAAGACCCTACCGAACAGATAAATCGAATTAAAAGTGCATTAGACAATCTTGAGAAGTGTGCACAACTCTGGAAAAATGTTCCTTTCTATTGGTATGAATATATAGCACATGCAAAGGACGCTATAGAATATTATAAGAAGAATAATTTGACTGACGATATTACCAGATTACAAGAAAGGATAGACAAAGCAAACCAATATGTATCAGAGTTGGTAGAGAAAAGGTCAAAACTACATATTTAGTAAATTACTAGGCTATTAATAATGAGTGATGAAAATATTTACTTAAAAAGAATTAATCAAATTCGTGATATTTTAAGGCAATGTAGTTGTGACGCGTTTTTAAGTTTCTGTCCAATTGAAACTCGTTATTTTTCAGGTTTTACAGGGTCAGATTCGGCAATACTTATTACTCAAACTGACAGGTATTTTATTTCTGACCCGCGGTACGATGAACAAGCCAGAAATGAAGTCTTTAACTTCTCAATCCGTATAATACAGGGAAATATAGAAAAGGAAGTTTTTAACATTATTAATATGCTAAATTTTAAAAAGATAGGGGTAAATCCAGAAAGAATAAATCTGGAATCGGCAGAAAAGTTACAACAAAATAGCCCTGTTGAATTGGTTTCTTTAAAAGATGAACTTTATGAACTTCGTATGGTTAAGGATTTAACCGAAATAGAAAAGATAAGGACAGCATGTAAGATAACCGAAAAAAGTGTTTATGATTGTCTCAGGTTTCTTAAAAAAGGCGTTACAGAAAGAGAAATTGCGGCAAGAATTGACTATGAGTTTCGATTAAACGGTGCAGATGGGTCTGCTTTTGATACTATTGTTCTGTTTGGTAAGAATACTTCTCTTCCCCATGGAAAACCTACGGATAGGAAATTAAATAAGGACGATATTATTCTTATAGATTGTGGCTGCATTTACAAAGGGTACTGTTCAGACTTGACACGAACATTCTTTTGTGGTGTTGAACGAGATACACAGATTTTGGATATTTATGATACGGTGCTCTCTGCACAATTAAAAGCCCTCTCGGCATTAGGTCCAGGCGTTAAAACAAATGATGTTGACAATGTTGCCCGAGAAATTATATCCAGTAAAGGTTTTGGAGATTATTTTGGTCATGGATTAGGGCATGGTGTAGGACTGGAAATCCATGAATTACCCAGATTAAACAAAGATAGTGATTACATATTAAGAGAAGGCAATGTGGTTACAGTCGAACCTGGTATTTATATTGCAAATAAGGGAGGTGTTCGAATAGAAGATACTGTTTTGATTACTTCCAATGGCTATGAAAGATTGACTGTTTCTGACAAAAATCGCCTTTTCATCATACTTCCCCCTTAACTTTTCTCACTCTATTATGCCGAAACTTTCAGGTGGTATTTCTGTTGTCCCATCTAAAATTTGCAGTTGGTTTTGTTCGACGCTATCATACCCATCCATAATTTTCTTGGTATAGCAAAATATTGTTGTGTATTTATCTGGAAGTTTTATTTTTATGCCCTTTTCGAATAGATTTGCCCAAAGTATTTTGTCGCCAATCTTAACGCACTTGAAAAAAACAGGATTGGAACTCTCAATATGATATATCTTATCGCCACGGTTTGTATTGCTGGTAAACATTTTCATCACATCATATATTGGAAATAGTCTCCAATTTTTATCTGCATATCCCCACAAACCTATTCTCATAGGCTCTACACATCCGACATATCTAAGCTCTTGGAGACACCAGATACAATTGCCAGAGACGCCCTGATTTAATCCATCTATAAAGGCGGAACATGTGTAGAGTGCTCCTTTATATTCTGACATAATAGGATTAATTGTAGGAGGTGCAAATCTGGTGTCTGTTATACCAAATTCTGTAACTGTAAACGGTTTTCTGCCAGAACCGTATTCTTTTAGGAGTTTGATTCGTTCTTTAAATAGTTCCTGAGCAAAATATGAAGCAGTGTAGTGCCAATAGAAATGTGAAGCCCATAAATCTGCAATATTGCGATAATCCTTGTCTGTAAGGCATGAAACAAACCAATCCGTTCCCATAGCATCATCACTACCAATTATTTTGATATTCAAACCATCTTTTTTAAACTTTTCTTTCAATATTTTGTGATATTCAGCAAATTGCTTGAAGCGGTCTTCTCTTATATCGAAGAAGTAGTTAGGTTCGTTGGTTAAAGTGAAGTATTTGATATTATCAAACTTCTTTATTTTGATGAGATGGTTTAGCAAAGCAATAATTGAATTTATCCTATTATCCATATTCTTCCATGCTTCAATCATACCCCAGGTTACACAGGTTATATTAACTTCTGTATTTAAGTCTTTGTATTCTTGAAGCGTTTTGTATAGGCTTTGCATACCATCTGTATCGAAGGTAAATGTAATCCCATCATCATTTGGATTCCAATCTTTGAACCACACAAAAGTCCTTACCCAATCAGGTTGCAATTCTGCCAATCTTTTTTTACGAAGTTCTATTGCTTTTTCATCTACTCCACCATTCCGATTATTTTCATCATAAAATCGGGCATCATCTTCAGCACCGAATCCTATTAGGCGATTTTTAAATGGTTTTTTACTGATATTTATATTTATAGATTCATTATTTTCTGGATACTTTACAAGTGGACAAAAAACGACTGGTTCTATACATTCCATTGCACCTTGGTTGTGTATGAATAAAGAAACCCTTACCTTAACCGTATTCGGGGGTGTTTTTGTGTATATTTTTATTGGGACAAGAAATGAGGTAGGTTCCGTGAACCTCTCTTCTATGTAATCAATTCTTTCATTATTACCATTAATAAAACTTAGAGTAAGCCCTACACCAGTTGAATCCTTCTTCCAGAGCAATTTGACATAAGCAATAGCGGCAATAAACTGCTCACTTTCCATAGGTATATCATAATATATTGAGTGCCACTTATTTTCTTCATTATTCTCTAGAACTTCTATAAAAAAGTAATTTTGAAGAGATTCATTTACTATTACTCTCTTTTGAACTGATGAATCTGAAGAGAGCCATGTTATATTAGTTTGCTCATCTAAATATATACTGTTGGGTAAAAATGCTTGAAAAGTAAACAATACCGCATAGAGACAAAATATACCCATTAGCGTTTATCATAAATCTTTGTTATTTGTTGTTAATATTAATATCTTCTTTTTCTTTTAATTTTCCACGGGTAAACATATCGTATACAATAGGAATAACAATCAAGGTTAAAACACCACTGATAACGATACCGCCTATGCTTGAAATACCCAAATCAACTCTCATTTCACTTCCCAGACCTGTACCTATTGCCAGAGGAACCATACCAGCAAAGGCAGCAATGGTAATCATTATAATAGGTCTTAACTGGTCCGCCGCCGCTTTTATCATTGCTTTGTGTCTCGGGACATTGCCCGCAGCCACAATTTGATTTAATTCATCCATAATAAGAATGGCATTATTTACTACAATACCTGACAACATAACAAGTCCGAGTAATACAAACATAGATAGTGAGTACCCTGTAAGATATAAGGACCAGATTACACCTATTAACCCTAATGGTAAAGTTATGAGTATAAATAAAGGCTGCTTAAATGATTCAAGTAGTGCAGCCAGGGTAAGTATAATAAGCACTACTGCGATAATACCAGCCCTGGCGAATTCTAACTGTGCTTCTTTCATTATTTCAGGCTCACCAGCGAAGAAGTAGACATATCCTTGAGGTAATTGACCATATTTATTTATCACATCCGTTAACTCATTTATAGCCGTGCCTAATGGTTGTTTATGGGCAACACCTGAAAATAACTTTTCTGTCCTCATTTTATCTTTTCTTAAAACGGCGACAGGAGCGACATCTTCTTTTACCTCAGCTACAGTAGTTAAATTTACAGGTTTCCCTGGCATACCTGGGAGTAAGAAGTTTTCAACTTGATTTTTGCCTTCTTCTTCTTCAAACTTGACTACAATATCATAGTTTCTACCTTCTTCTTTGTAAGTTCCCGCAGTAATTCCTTCAAGGTTTCCACGCAAAAGCATACCTAAAATCAATGGAGAAAAGTTTAAATCAGCAAGCAATGGTTTATTCGGGTATATCCTTAACTCAGGTCTACCCAATCTAACACTGGTATCTACATCTGTAAGTATATTTAACCCTCTTGCATGTTCGCCTAACCGTGTTACGATACTTTGAAGTTCATTTCTATTATCTCCTGATATTTCAAGTTGAATAGGTATTGATTCTCCACCCATTGTGCTTGGATTTGAAACACGATGTAGACAATCCAGATGGTCTTTAAGTATATCTTCAACCTGTTCTCTTATGTCGAAAACGGACATACCAGGTCTTTCTGTTTTTTGCGTAAACACAAGTAATATTTGGGCAAGATATACACCTTCGGAACTCATGCCCAGAACACCTTGAACCTTCCCAACGGTTGTTACCATATGTTTTAAGTGGGGCAAATTTTTAACCTTTTCTTCAACTTCTTTTACTCTGCTAATGGTATTTTCCAGGTTATAGTGGGTAGGATATTCAAGCCTTATGAACAGCGTGCCACGGTCAGCATCTTCGAAAAAGCCAAAGCCCATTTTTGGAACCAGAGTAAAACAATGAATAAAAATAGCAGCAACTAAAATTACAAATATTGTGGCAGCATAGCGTCTATGTTCAAAAAATCTTAATATCTTAACATAACCTCTTCTAATGAAATCCAGACCTTTATTAAATCCTTGCTCGATTCGAGATAGCAATCCATGCTTTTGAGTGGATTTAAGGAGGATTGAAGCAAGAAGAGGAGTTAAAGTGAACGAGATAAATAATGATACGGCAGTTAGAATAATCATCGTCCATGCAAAAGGTGCTAAAATCATTCCTACATGGGAACCCATAACAGCAATAGGAAATAACACTACCAGGTTAGTCCCTGCACTTGCAGTTACCGCAATAAAAACGCCTGTTGAACCTTTTATTGCCGCCTCTTTGGGGTCATGAGTCTTATTAAATTCAGTCATAATGCTTTCTAACACTACGATAGAATTTGTTACAAGTATGCCGACAGAAAGCCCCATAGACATTAATGTAATAACATTTATGGTATATCCCAAAATACTGATGAAAAATAGTCCAATAAGAATTGTTAGTGGCATGGTGATACCAACGATAAAAGTCAGTCTTATATTGTATAAGAAGAGAAAGAGGATTACTGCTGTAAGTATGATACCCTGAATAATATTGGATATGGTATCGCTAACACTTGCCCTGATGAATATAGCATCATCATTTATCCAGACTAAATCCATACCTTGTGGTAAAGACGAACGAATATTTTCAATTGCACCTTGAACAGCATCTACTACTCTAACGGGATTTGCTTCTGCCCGCTTCAACACCTGAATCGCAATACAGGGTTTACTATCTACATACGCAGATTGCCGTAATTCCTCAGTGCTAAAGGTTACTCTTCCAACATCCTTGATATAACAGCGAGAACCATCCTGTGCTTTAATAGGTAATGTTTTTAATGCTTCTACCTCATGGTATTCAGCATCATACTTTACAGAATATTCCAGACCCTTTTCTTTTACCCTTCCTGCGGGAACAAGTTTAACACCCTGTTGAATTGCATTTATTATGTCCATAGAGGTTAATCCGCGTGCAGCGAGTTTCTCTCTGTCTAATAGGACATGGACTTCCCTCTCCGCACCACCTACTAATTCAACATTTGCAACACCTTGAATGGTAGTTAATCTATCTCTCAACTCATTATCCGCATAGTCATAAAGTTCATCAACCCCGACATTACCGATTAAAGCCAGGTCTACGATGGGAATAACATTGGTATCAAATTTCACTATTTCGGGGTCTTCTGCGTCTTCCGGGAAGTCGTTTCGTATCAGGTCTATTTTTTCACGAACATCATAAGCGGCAACATCCACATCCACAGTTAATTGGAACTCAAGAAAGGTCTGGCATACATTCT
>DAOOVZ010000086.1:0-12264 GCA_035370665.1 Candidatus Hydrogenedens sp. | reverse complement strand
ATCGCTCGGATTAAAATATTGAGGATTGACACAAAAATATGGGTCGTTACTTGAAAATATAAAATACCTTTATTTCTAAACAATAAATAATTAAATAGCATACGGTCTTCTTATTTTGTATCGTTTATGGAATGACAAATTATATTTTATTGGTTTATAATAATTAATAAATTTTTTTTACAATTGAGGGTATAATTATGAGATTATATATTGAAGGTTCAAACTTAAGAGGCACTATAAAAGTCCCGGGTTCAAAATCGCATACGATAAGGGCTGTGGCTATTGCTTCTCTTTCTGAGGGCAAAAGCAAAATTGAATTTCCTCTTACTTCATCAGATACCCTTTCAGCGGTAAAGGCATATAGAGGTTTAGGTGTTGATATAAAAATGGAAGAAAATCACTGGGTAGTTGAAGGCAGAGGTGGAGTTTGGGATATTCCTGCTGATGTTATAGATGTTGGAAATTCAGGGACAACAATGTGTATTGCTCTGGGTAGTTCAGCCCTAATTAATGAAGGGATAGTAGTTATAACTGGAGACGCTCAAGTCCGTAAAAGACCTATTGGACCTCTAATAAACTCCTTAAATGATTTGGGAGCAAATGTAATCTCAACAAGGAAAAACAATCTACCCCCTGTCGTAGTGCGAGGAAGATTAAATGGTGGTAAAACAGCATTAGAAGCAGTATCCAGTCAATATTTGAGTTCACTTTTGATTAACACTCCATTAGTAGAAAATGAAACAACGATTGATGTCCTTCTATTAAATGAGAGACCTTATGTTGAAATGACTTTAGCATGGTTAAATGAGCATGGAATACAAGTAGAACATGAGGAAGAGTTCAAAAAGTTTAGAATACCTGGAAACCAGAAATACAAACCTATTAATAAACAAATTCCCGGCGATTTCTCATCTGCGACTTTTTTCTTATGTGCTGGGGCTTTGCCCGATAATGAAGTAATTTGTCAGGGCTTAGATATAAATGATACGCAAGGAGATAAGAAAGTATTAGATTACTTGAAACAAATGGGTGCCGAGGTTGAGATAAGTAAAGATGGTATTCGTGTGACTGCAAAACAATTAAAAGGATGTGATATAGACTTAAATGCCACACCTGATGCTTTGCCGATGATGGCGGTTATGGGTTGCTTTGCTTCAGGGCAAACAAGGCTATACAATGTGCCTCAGGCAAGATTAAAGGAAACAGACCGTATCTCAGTCATGCGAGAGGAACTCAGCAAATTAGGTGCAAAAATTAAAGAATTACCTGATGGTTTGGAAATTGAGGAATCGTCTTTAATTCAGGCTAATGTCAATGGACATGGAGACCATCGGGTCGTTATGGCACTTGCCATTGCCGCAACTATGATAGGTGGAACTACAAGCATTGAAGGGTATGAAGCCGTAGATGTTACTTTTCCAAACTTTGTTGAATGCCTTCAAAAGTTAGGTGCATTTGTTCGCAAATCAGAATAAATCCAAACTTAACACAAATATATTTTATATATACCAAAATAAGAGGATAAAGAATTTGAAATTAGTTATTATTGGTCCAAAAGGTGCAGGAAAATCATCAGTTGGAAAATATGTAGCAGAAATTACAGGACTGACTTATTTCGAAACTGATGAGATGATTGAAAATATATATTTTGAAACCAGTGGTGAAAAGAAAAATTGCAGACAAATATTTATAGAAAGAGGAGAAGATTATTTCAGGGAATTAGAGACAAAAATTGCTCATAAAGTTTCTTATATGGATTGGTGCTTAATTATCACAGGTGGTTCTATTATGCTTTATCCACCTAACCGTAGAAAAATTAGAAATGACTCCTTATTAATCTATTTAACTGCAAATAAAGAAATTCTATGGCAAAGAATCTCCAAATACGGAATTCCACCATGGCTGTCCGATTCAGAAAATCCCAAAGAAAAGTTCTTCAAAGAATTATCGTTGAGAGAAGAAATATTGCAGCCATTTGCAGATGTTTTTGTTGATACTTCCACAGGAGAACCTATGGATATTGCTCAAATGGTTGTCCATCGCATAGGAGAAGAACTTTCCATACATACCCGGTCTGCAAACACATTTGGAGAAATTATAAGAGTGACCACTTTTGGGGAAAGCCATGGACCTGCAATTGGTGCAATAATGGACGGTATTAGTCCGGGATTGGAAATATCTGAAGAAGATATTCAAAAAGAATTGGACCGTCGTAAACCGGGACAAAGTGCCATAACGACAAGAAGGAAAGAATCAGATAAAGTCAATATTCTTTCAGGTATATTTGAAGGAAAAACTACTGGTGCTCCTATCGCCCTTATTATCTATAATGAAGACCAAAAATCTCATCACTACGACGAGTTAAAAGAAGTTTTTAGACCTGGACATTCTGACTTTACCTTTTATGTGAAATATGGGAATCGGGACCATCGTGGAGGTGGAAGGTCTTCAGGCCGTGAAACTGCATGTAGAGTAGCCTGTGGTGCAATTGCAAAAAAACTACTCGAAAAGAAAGGTGTCAAAATTATTGCTCACTCCATTGAAATTGCTGGAAAAGCAATTTTATATAAAGGTTCTTTAGATAGCATTGAGAATAATCCTGTGAGATGTTCTGACCCTGAAACAGCCAAAATTATGGAAGAAGAAATCTTGAAAGCAAGAAAAGATGGCGATTCAGTAGGAGGAATAGTTCAACTTGAAATACACGGTGTTCCTCCTGGTCTGGGTGACCCTGTTTTTGCTAAATTGAATGCGAGATTAGCAAGTGCATTAATGAGTATCGGTGCTATCAAAGGTATCGAGTTTGGAGATGGCTTTGAATTGGCTCGATTAAGAGGAAGTCAATCCAATGACCCTATGGAAAATGGAAAATTTCTGAGCAATCATGCAGGGGGTATCTTGGGAGGAATTAGCACAGGTGAACCCATTGTTATTCGCCTTGTTGTAAAACCAACCTCATCTATTGCAAAACCACAAAAAACTATAGATATACATTTTAATAATAAAGAATTAAGAGTCCATGGACGCCACGACCCATGTATTGTTCCACGAGCTATTCCTGTTATTGAGAGTATGGCTGCTTTAACAATTTTAGATATATGGCAGGTTCAAGCACGCCTAAATCCCAACTGGGTAAAAACATGGGGAGACCCCTGCCAACCTTAAGACTATCTTTTGATACTTGCATCTCCTATTTGTTATGATTATATTAGAAATGAGGAAAATTTATGATTATATGCCCTCATTGTAACCAGCAGAAAATAGGGTCAGGCAAATTGCCCACAGATGTGGTTATGATACTACCGTGTCCTCTATGCCACGAGTTTAGTATTGTATTCAGAAACAAAGCCATACCAATTAATAGAAATATCATTGAAAAAGGTTCAAGAAAAGAACGGATAGAACACCTCGCAAGTATTGTTGAAATGTTTCTTGAACTTGCCATGCCAGAGTTGGAACAAAACAACAACGAGGACAATGAGAGAATCTCTGGCAAAGAAGAAATTTTTGAGGAGGAAAGTGGAAGAATATCTCCATTAAATATAAAAAATCCACAAATTTCACCGGAAAACAAATCATTACCTATATCTGCAGATGAAGTAAAATCCTTTATTGAAAAAGAAATTAACTCTATTAATGACCCAGAATTTTTCAAAAAATATTTCGGCAAAAGTTAGTTCGATATTTACTTCGCACAACGGGTCCTCTCGATAGACACAATCCTTGTATAAATTATATTTAACTATAAGTGTAGAAACTTTTCCTAATTTGTTATCAAATAATAGCGTTTCTATACATCCGTATATATTCCGGATTTTTTTATGTCTGTTGGTCTTTTTAAAACTTCTTCAAGATTAACTTCGGGTAGTTCGGGCGTAGAACTGATTATTTCTTTTCTGCCATCTGGATAAAGGAGGAATGTATCTTCGGACTTTACTCCTCTGGCAGATGGATTCCATGCAAACGCTGAACCAAAAGTCACCTCTTTACCCAGAATGGATTCAACAAGTTTGGGATAATGTGTATCCAATACGGGAAATGTTTCTCCCGGTTTGCCTTTACAAGTTCTGCTTGTATAGCCCGTTGCTCCGCCTTGATGATGATTATGCCATTCATTCTCAGGAAAGCCCATAACCCTATATGCCTCTATATATTTTTCAAACACATCCCCCAATGTCTTACCTGGGACAGTTGCTTCCTGAACCAGTGCGTCAACACCACATATCCTATTATAAGCATCTTTTATCACATCTGAGACTTTACCTACTTGCTTAAACCGTGTTAAGGAAACGACAAGTCCCTCTTTCAAAAAACATCCTACTACCATAACAATATTATTAATTCTCTTGCTTTCTCCGGGAGATAATAGGGGCTTTTCCACAGGTAAAGGATGTCTATACTTTTCAGTTCGTTCATCACTTGCAATTAATGCTACAGGCACAAGACAACCTCTTTTATGTCCTTCATAAACCAACCTTGCAGCAACTTCCGTTTCAGTGTTTCCCTGTCGAATCTCTCGCAAAGTGCTTACCATCGCTTCCGCAGCAATTTTACCTAACTCCTTATACTTTTCAAATTCAATCTCTGTCAACAATGACCGTAATATTGTTAATTCATCATTAACATTTTTACCAAGACTTCCATCATCAGATACCCATTTGCTTTCATCAGTAATGTGAAAATACTTTTTAACTGCTTCGGCAGGTGATAAATCAAACCAGAGAAATGTAATTCGTTCACAGGGGAGTCCTGCGAGTTCTTCATCAAAAATTCTTGGTTCCTCAACATTATTTCCTACATAATATACTTTACCCTCTTTATCAACCAATAAAGAATTTGCTCCTAAATCTGAATATTTATATATATAATTTCTCTTTCCTCCGGTTGCCATTGCAAAATCATCTACGCGTGATAATAAAATTCCCTCATAATTATTTTCATTCAGAAAGGCTTTAATAAGTGCAATACGGATTTGAAATAAATTATTTTCCATTTATAATCTCCTATAAAAAGTATAGATAAAGGGTTTTGAGTTATAATAATAAAAATATTTATTGAAAATATATTATCAAAGAAGAATATGGATAACAACTTGTTAAAAGATAAGAAAATTTTGATTTTAGAAGATGAAGCGGATGTTTTAAATTCGTTAAAAATCCTGTTTGAATCAGAAGGGGCAAAAGTTATTCACTCAGATTATGCTTCAAAAGCCATACCATTAGCAGAAAAGGAATCGCCTGATTTATGTATCTTTGATGTTATGCTACCCGATGAAAGTGGTATTCAAGTGTTTGTGGAATTCAGAAACCATCCGTTTTTATATAGCACACCTATTATCTTTGTTTCAGGTATAAATTCATTTGAATTAGGAAATATATGGACAGCAAGTAGTATTTCGGAAAGGTATCAAGTCCCTCCACCTGAAGGTTTTTTTGATAAGCCCTTTAATCCTAACGATCTTTTTGCAAAGTGCTTGTGAAATCTTAGCCATAAATAAAAAGTAATGTTATTTACCATTATTTTCTGATAGGACTTTTAACATTTCTTCAAAAATACAAAATTGGACTCTTGTTTTACCTGCCCTTTTCCCTCTTGCTAATTCAACTGAATCAATTTTTTTCCAATCTTCATAAGTTATAAAGTTTATACTTTTTGATTTTAAAAAATGTATTAAATCTTCTCTGGATGGATGTTGATATGGCTTTAGTTTAGGAAGGTCTTCTAATAAATTTTTAACAGTTTCTAAACTATCCTTCTTATTATGTCCAATAAGTCCAATAGGTCCCCTTTTAATCCAACCCGTCACATAGAGACCCGGAATAATGCTGCCATGTTCTTCATCTTCTACAACTCTACCATTTTTATTCGGAATAATACCAGTTGTTTCGTCAAAAGGAACACCTGGAAATTTATTTCCTCTATAACCAATACTCGAAATTACATAGTCGCAATTTAATTTCTCTACCTCAGAAGTTCCAACAGAATGTTGCATATATTTAGGACCTTCAAGTTTATTCTTTTCAAATATAATCTGTTCTACTTTTTTATTTCCTACAATTCGTATTGGGGTTTTTAAGAAGGTAAAATAAATTTGCTTTGATTTTTCAGGTTTATTATTTGCAAATTTATTAAATATCTCAAATATTCCTTGTAAATATAGATTACTATCCACTTCTTCCTGACTTGTTTGGTTCAATTTCAACTCATCAGGATTTATAATAATATCTGTATTTTCTATTTTCTCAAGTTCTAAAAGTTCTTCTTTACTAAAATTTGTTTGTGCAGGACTTCTTCTTCCTACAATATATACCTCTTTTAACTTACTATCTTTTAATATTGATATTGTTCTTTTTGATATACATGTATGTCTCAGTTTTTTTACAGGCGTACACAAAATTCTTGCTATATCCAGTGCGACATTGCCCATTCCAACAATTACTGCCCTTTCTCCATTCAGTTTTATATTTAATGAATGATAAATAGGAAAACAATTATACCAACCTACGATTGCACCTGCTGTATAACAGCCCTGCAAATTTTCACCGGGAATACCTAACTGCCGACTGGTTTCCATACCACATGCAAGAATGATTGCGTCATAATACCTCTTTAATTCTTCCAATGAAATATCTACTCCTACATCTACATTCCCAAAATAGGCAAACCGTTTATTTTCTGCTATCAAATCAAAGACCTTAGATATATTCTTCACCTTTATCCTGTCCGGGGCTATTCCTTTACGAATTAAACCAAAGGGGTCGGGATATTTTTCATACATATCAACTTCACAGACTTCATTCAAACGAAAAAGATGGCCTGCTGCAAAAAAGCCACTCGGTCCACTTCCTATAATTGCTATCCTATACTTCCGTTCTGGATATAACACTTTAACTGAACTCCAATTTTTATTGTTACTATCAATAGTCTATAATTATACCAT
Organism: Candidatus Hydrogenedens sp.; assembly: GCA_035370665.1. GTDB lineage: Bacteria > Hydrogenedentota > Hydrogenedentia > Hydrogenedentales > Hydrogenedentaceae > Hydrogenedens. Next base: position 5,324 of record DAOOVZ010000086.1, on the reverse strand, counting down.
TATATTTTTGGAGGAACTTTATGAATAGTTTTAAGATGAATCGTAGAACATTTCTCGGAACTTCATTAGCAACTTCAACTGCTGCCATTTCTGTTGCGCAACAAAATTCTGAAGAAAACAAAAGTCCAGAAACAAACGGTTCTCTTCCTTGTGGAAATATCCGCGGGTTAAAAGTTAGCCGACTACTTCTGGGAGGAAATTTATTAACCCATTTTACCCATAGTCGTGACCTTAAATATGTATATAATCTTTGTGCCCATTACAATACCCCTGAAAAAATTATGGATACAATGCAGTTGGCAGAAAAGCATGGCATCAATACTCTTACTATCCATACTGTCCCAGAGATATTGAAAGTGCTTGAAGATTATCGGTTCAAAAAGGGTGGTAAAATGCAATGGATAGTCTGCCCTACTGCACCACCAGATAGCGATTTTGAACTTTACAAAGAACAGGTAAAGCAATTAGTAGATATGGGGTTGGATGCTCTCTATTTATGGGGTGTTACTGCCGATAGACTTACTCAGGATAAAAAAATATCTGTTATTAAAAAAGCCGTTGAATTAGGGAAAGAGAATGCTCTACCTTCTGGTGTTGGTGCACATAACCTTGAAGTAATTAAGATATGCGAAAGGGAGAAGATAGAACCTGATTTTTACATTAAAACCTTCCATCACCATAATTATCCTACCGCACCTAAAAAAGAACAACTAACAGAACCTATTAGAGAAATTCCTGGCTATTGGTGTAGAGAGCCAGAAGAGACACTCCAAGTTATGAAAGATGTTTCTGTGCCATGGATAGCCTTTAAGGTTATGGCAGCAGGTGCTATTCCGCCAGACGATGCATTTCCTTATGTATTTAATAGCGGAGCAGACCATATTCTTGCAGGTATGTTTGATTTTGAAATTCAGCAAGACGCTGATATAGCGAGAAAAGCAATTGAGAGTGTAAATCGGGAACGACCCTGGAGAAGTTAAGAATTATCAACTACCAATTTAACTATCGTGCCCACCTTTATCCCTAATCTCTCACAGGCAGAGCTACAGTTTATAGCAATTTCTAAACGATTTGAACTTCCATATAAGCACAGTGGTTTCCCTTCTTTCACTTCACCGTAACTCGCACAAAACGGAATTTTATGAAACTTATTTTTCAATTTAGCATATACAGGAGTTTGGTTCTGTAACTCTTCTTTCTTTATATTTGTAATTGCGTTGCCAAATCGGTCTATGTGAATAACTTCACCATAAACATATTTGCTACTTATTGAGACTGGTGGCATACGAAGAAGTATCACATCATCTACAATTGGTCCGTATTCTTCCCAATTGCCTCTTTTTACCAACTGAATTGCAACTGGTACCATTATATCCCTACCATGAAAAGTATTGCTTATTATTTTCTTAGATAATTCATAGTGCTTTACACAACGAATTTCTGTATGTTTCTGCTTGATGATAAAAGTAGCAAGACCATTATCAGGACATATCAAAATTTTTTGATTATCACGAATTAACAAGATTCTTCGACTCGTTCCTACACCAGGGTCTATTACGACAATATGTATTGAAGGCACCTGCCAATAGTTCCAGATTCTTTCAAGGAATAAAGCACCTTCCATCACATTCTGCGGTTGTATTTCGTGAGACAAATCAACTATTTCAATATTTGGTAGTGCAGAAAATAAAATACCTTTTATTTCTGACACATAAGGGTCCCTATTCCCAAAATCTGTGAGTAATGTTATATATTTAATAGGCTCCATTTTATTGCTTCCACAAAAAGATTTGTTGCTTTTACTTGTTATATTATAAGTAATATTAACTAAATATCAACGGTAAGGAAATATTATATGAAAAATAGAATCTTGATATATGGCGCTTATGGTTATGCAGGTTTGCTCATTGTTGAGGAATGTATTAAGCAGCAGTTGCCTATCATTATTGCAGGTAGAAATGAATCAAAATTAAAAGAAATTTCGGATAAATATAGTTTAGAGTATCGCACCTTTTCATTAGACAATATTAACGATATTTCATCGAATTTAGAAGATATTTTTCTTGTTATTCATTGTGCTGGACCTTTCCAGTATACTGCGTTTAACATGGTATTAGCCTGTCTTGAGAAAGGAGTGCATTACACCGATATTACAGGTGAAATTGATGTGTTCGAGTGGATAGCACAAAAGGATAAAGAAGCAAAAGAGAAAGGGGTTATGTTATTGCCTGGTGCGGGTTTTGATGTTGTCCCGAGCGATTGCCTCGCATCTTACTTAAAGTCATTACTCCCTGACGCAACGGAGTTAGCACTTGCTTTCTATTCTAATGGTAAACCGTCTCATGGAACTATGCTAACAGGAATTGAAAGCATGGGGACGGGAGGAAGAATACGGAGAAACGGAATCCTTGAATCAGTCCCTCCCGCATATAAAACAAGAAAAATAAACTTTGGAGAAGAAACGAAATTATGCGTAACTATCCCGTGGGGAGATGTGAGCACTGCATATTATTCAACACAAATCCCCAACATAGAAGTTTACATGGGAGTATCACGCAGTATGAATATTTTGTTAAAAGGTATCAAGTTAACACAAAATATTGTAGAAACAGAAACATTACAAAGTTTTCTCAAAAATCGCGTGCCAGAAGGTGGTCCATCATTTGAAGAGCGAAGCCGCAACTATTCCTTATTATGGGGTGAAGTAAAAAATGAACAGAATGTCTACAAAAGGGCAGGGATGAAGACACCTGACGGGTATACATTCACAGCAATTTCAAGTGCCCTTATTGCTAAAAAAGTTCTCGAAGGCAACTTCAAAGCCGGTTTTCAGACACCTTCCAATGCTTATGGATACAGCCTTCCATTAGAAATTACCGGTGTCCAACTCTGGGACATTAACGACTAATTTTTTTATTGTATTACACTTTCTTTATCTGAGAAGTGTTCAATAATTGCGGGGATTTTATCAGGGGTTACTTGACCGAAGACCTGGTCATTGATTTTTATTACTGGAGCCAATCCACAACAGCCAAGACACCGAGTTGCTTCGAGAGAGAATAAGCCATCTTTTGTAGTTTCGCCAAATTGAATGCCAAGTTCTTCTTTCAGTTTATCAACAATTCGTTCTGCCCCTTTAACATAACAGGCTGTGCCCAAACATACATTAATAAGATATTTTCCACGCGGAACAATTCGGAAAAAATGATAGAAAGTTGCAACACCGGAGACCTTTGCCATAGGGACTTGCAATAACTGAGCAACTGCATCCATTTGTGTTTTGCCAAGATAGCCAAAATGTTCTTGAACTAATTGCAGCACTTTGATAAGTTTACTCTCTGGGTATGGTTCTTTTTTGCATTCTTCAATAAACTGCAACACATTTTCAGGAAGTGTTTTTTTCGCAAATTCTTCAACCTCTTTCCAGTTATCTGTTAATTGAACATTGTTAGGTGATTGTTGCATTAGCGTATTCCTCTTGGTAATCTTGGGTGATAGTGTGTATGTAAAAACTGGTGAGCCCTATCACTACCTGGGGCTTCCAAAAAATCTTTATATACCTGCTTTATTGAAGGATTATGATTTGAACTTCTAATCTTCTTTGACTCGTCAATTGTATAAAGTGCTTGTGCTCGTTTAGCCAATAATTCTGGGTCAAGGAAGTGATACCCTTTGGGTGGATAAGGTTGTCCACCTCCACCTATACAACCACCAGGACAAGCCATCACTTCAACAATATGGAATTGTTTTTCGCCACTAATGATTTTATTAAGTATCGTCTTTGCATTTGTTAAGCCATTAGCCACAGCAACATTAAGTTTATATTCTCCAAACTTAACCTCGGTCTCCCTCAAACCTTCAACTGCACGGACATCGGTAAATTCCATCTTTTCTGGTGGCAAGCCTGTAAGCACTTCACAAGCCATTCTCAATGTTGCTTCCATTACTCCGCCAGTTGTCCCAAAAATATCCGCAGCACCACTCGATTCACCTAACGGGTTGTCAAATTCGCCATTAGGCAAATCTCGCATATCAATTCCATAACATTTAATCATCCAGATTAATTCTCGTGTGGTCAATACTGCATCTGTGTAGGGTGTGCCATCAGGCATCTTGTGCTCATCTCTATCTGCTTCAAATTTCTTTGCCACACATGGCATTACTCCAACGACATATATATCTTTCGGGTCTTTCCCTGTTTTTTCTGCATAGTAGGTTTTCAATAAAACGGAAGTCATACCCATTGGACTTCTGCATGTAGAGGCATACGGGATTAATTCCGGATAAAATTTTTCAAGGAAGTTTATCCAGCCGGGTGAGCAACTTGTCAAAATGGGTAATCGCTCTTTCTTCTGCAATCTTTTAATAAACTCATGTGCCTCCTCAACTATCGTTAAATCAGCACCAAAATTCGTATCAAAAACCCCATCGAAACCAAGAAGTCTAAGTGCTGTAATCATCTTACCTGTTGCAGGTGTACCGGGTTCCATACCAAAACCTTCACCTATGGCTGCGCGAATTGAGGGCGCTGTCTGAACAACTACATGCTTCTTCGGGTCTGCTAATGCTTCCCAGACCTTATCCGTATGGGATTGCTCAACAAAAGCGGCAACTGGACATACCATAATACATTGTCCACATTGAATACATACTGACTCGTCCATAGCAGAACCGTGAGCAGGCATAACCTGGGTATTGAAACCTCGACCATGCTGACTCAAATTGTATACACCTTGAACCTCAGCACATACACGAACACAACGGCCACAAAGAACACATTTTTCTGGAACACGAACAACTGATTTACTTCGAGTATCTTTTGGAAACTGTTTCCGTTCACCTGAAAATAGCCGTTCCCTAACGCCTAATGAATAAGCCAGATTTTGAAGTTCACAGTTTCCATCTCGTTCACATGTCTGACAATCCTGCGGGTGATTATCCAGGAGTAATTCAACTATATCTCGCCGTGCCTGACGAATCTCAGGGCTGTTTGTCTTAATCTCCATTCCATCCCAGACCTTCGTGCTACATGCTGTCATATAAAAATCAAAACCTTTGACCTCAACAACACATACACGACACGAACCCTGTAGACTCAGGTCAGGATGAAAGCATAATCGGGGAATCTCAATCCCTATCCTTTCCGCCGCTTCCATAATTGTTATTCCCTCAGGAACGGATAGCACACTATCATCAATTTTTATATTCACTGTCTTTACTTCTGTTATTTTGACATTACTCATGTTTTTATCCTTGATTTAATTTGTCTCAATTTACATCTTTTTGACTGCTTTGAATCTACAAACTTCAAAACATTTGCCACA
>DAOOVZ010000085.1:0-12289 GCA_035370665.1 Candidatus Hydrogenedens sp. | reverse complement strand
TTTTTTGCTTTTATAACATAAATTTTACTACACTTAATCTTATTGATTGATACTTGTTATAACAAACCCTACAACCTACTGCCCCCTGACAGTCTTATCACGGCAGTAGGTCGTGGTATAGATGTGGTTGTTGACAATCAGGTGCCAGACACGAATAATGAGTATAAGGTAGGTATTGAGTTGAGTCCGTTAAAGGGTGTAGCGGGAGTAGACCTGCTATTGACTTACGATGCAGGTATAGTATTTTCCAGATTAGAGTTGGGCGATGCTACGAGCAAGTTTAAGCGAGAGTCGGCGGTAGGTGAAGGCTATTTGAAGGTATCATTAGGCAGTGAGAATGTGATAACGAGAGAAGGTAAGGGCAGGATACTCAATGTATATTTTAGTCCTGAGAGTGCTTCTGTATCGAAGACGGTGAAGATAGAGGTTCGCGAGGTGAAGGTGAAGGGCGAGTTTGGCGATGATATGAGTTGGTATGGTGATATTGCTATAAAGAATGGGAGTATTACACTTACCGCTACTACTGATGTTGAACAGATAAAGAATGATTTGAAGACAAACTTTGACACCGTGGATACCAATAAAGATGGTAAGATTTCGTATGAAGAATTTTCTGCATATAATTCATCGCTAACACGAGATATTTTTGACAGTATAGCAGGCAGTGATAGTTATATAGACAAGTCAGAGGTAGGATTATCTGTTGCTGAGGGAGAAGGGACTCACGAAGGCACGACCGAAGGTGAAGGTATTGCAGAAGGGACTCACGAAGGCACAACCGAAGGTGAAGGGGGCGGTGGTTGTGGCTGTGGTTGTTCTGGTGATAAGGATATGCCATCCTTTGATGGGTTTATGAAATACCTGTTGGACATTCTATTTGTCGGTTTGCTTGTATCATTGATGAGTGGCATGAAAAGACGGTTGTAGTTTCAGTGAGAGGAGAATAGGTCATATAAGTCAAATATGTCATATAGGTCGTATAAGTTATAGCGAGAAGAAATGGCAGGAGTAGCCTGACGGGGTAGTCTCTGGGAGTCTCTAAGATAGGAACACCCCGTCTCTGACGGGACACCTCTCTCCGAGAGGGGAATTTTAAAACTATAAAGTGCGGAACTAATATTCAAAAAAGTTTTTTAGTTATAACTGAACCATGCCCGTCTTGTAAGAATTTTAACCGCAAAGAAAGATGCTATGACCGCTATGATTTTTACTGGATAATATAGAGTTTTTTGTCATTTGACTCAATTTATTCCTAAGTGAATAAACATAATAAAACCATAACTTTCCTTTGTGTTCTTTGTGTCTAACCTAGTGACCTTTGGGATTAATCTCTTAAACTCGAAGTACCAAAGATTAAAGTTGTTATTATCATTTTATATTGACTACTCTAATTTTTCAGATGTCTCAATAATATAAAGATTAATCTAAAAAGTAGGGGGCTAAAAATAAATTATTATTTATTCAAAAAGTAACATATCAGTCAAAGATTCAAATATTTGTGAATATTATTTGCAATCTACTTTTGAAATTAGCAACTAACTATATTTTATACCCACCAAAAGGCAAAGAATATAGCGGTCTAATTCTTCATAATCCCGCTCTGCAATAAACTTCGATACCAGATTTTTGTCCATGGCTCTGACTTTTTCAACTAATAATTTAAAGGTAGCCAGGCTATTTCTCAGGTGCTTTGTGTTTACTGTTTGTTTCTGTGTTCGCATTGTTTTAACATCAAGTCCAATCCATTCACCGTTTCTTCCATATCCATATTCTTCTAAAACTCGTACCTGGTTAAAGGCGCGACGGAGGTTATATGAGCCGAAGGATTTATCCTGGTCAAATTTTAATCCACCCTGGTCGTTGAGGTGAACACTTCTTAATTTTTTATGAGCCAAAGCGTAAGCCATGTCGTCAGCGGGGTCTAATCCTGCTAAAATAGAATGAGCCGTTTCTATAAGGCAGCAAACTCGTGCGGGGTCATCAGTAATATATGATAAACCGATGGCATGTCCAACCGTAGGGATTATTGCACTATCTACTGGCTCGTTAGGTTTTGGTTCAATCAACACTGTGACTTGTTTATCATAAGCAAGCATTTCATTAATGGCATCACGAATTTGAAGCACTGCTAGTCGAACATTCTTACTTTCACGAATATATGTTCCTTCCCTTGCTAACCACAAAACTAAATTATGAGTGCCTAAAAAATTCATTATATCAATGGCTTTCTTTGACCGTTCTATTGCATATTTACGACAAGCAGGGTCATTGCTTGTATAAGCACCATCAATAGTTTTAGGTGAAAACCATAAACGAGGTGCAACGAACTCAGCAACCAGTCCCTCATTATCTAACATCTTTTTCACTTGTTTGGCTTCTTTCTCAATTTGTGCACTCGTTTTGTTGTCTATATCAGGCACCGCATCGTCATCATGAAATTGCATTCCGTCAAAGCCCAATTGTTTTGCTACTTTTATCTTTTTGGCAAGTGGTTCAGGTTTGCGAACAGGAGGACCGAACGGGTCAGCACCTTCATCAATATTCCACGGACCGAAAGAAAAACGATACACACCTTTTACAGACTTAACATCGGAATTGTTCTTCTTTGTAACCATAACTCTAACCTCCATAAAATTTGTTCTTTGTTTTTGTATAATTAAATGGTTTATTTTGTAGCATATACTTTTTAAATTACTAAAGGCAAAAACTAGATTTAAATTACAATGTTTATTAGAGAACCTTATAACAAAGAAATTGTTGAAAAGGAATTACTCCCTTTACCTTTTTGCCATGCAAGATATCTGCTTGCACCTCATACTTATTACAACATTGGCGGTCCTGCTGATTTTACTCTCATTCCGAGAAGTGAAGATGAAATGGAACAGGCATATTCATTATTAAAAACAATTTCATGTCCACATTTCATTCTTGGTGGAGGCACGAATGTTCTCATTTCCGACAAAGGTTTTCACGGAGTTATTTTATTTACATCACAATTAAAGGAATTTCAGGAATTAGGGAATGATAGATATTTTGTTAGTAGTGGAATAGAACTCCAATGGATAGTAAAAGAAGTGATACTAAAGAATAATTACGAAGGGGTTGGTGCACTTACAGGAATTCCCGGAAGTATGGGTGGCGCCCTTTATATGAATGCTGGAACAGTCAATGGCTGCATCTGTGAATGGGTTGAAAGTGTGCTCTTGCTAACCACTAATGGGAAAAGGGAAATTCATATAGAACCAAATCTTTACAGTTATCGTTCTCAAACCTTCTGTTCAAGTAATGATTTAATATTAGGTGCTATTTTCCATTTCAAAAAGGCGGATACGAATCAATATCCTATTTATGAGCACTATATTAATCGTAGAAAAGAGAAACAACCACAGGGACATTGTTGCGGTAGCGTATTCAAAAATCCAACAGGAACCCATGCCGGAGAACTGATTGAGGAATGTGGATTAAAAGGGACAAGATGTGGTGGTGCTATTATTAGCCCTGTTCATGCTAATTTCATCATTAATGAGAATAATGCAAAGTTTGATGATGTATTTTCATTAATTCAACTTGCAAAGGCAAAGGTAAAAGAGAAATTTGGGATAGTTCTCGAAGAAGAGGTTCGTATCCTTTTTGAAGATGGCTGCTTGCAATACTGTCCTCATCTAACCATAAATAAAGGATAATCTTTATGAATAAAAAACTTCGTTATGTAATTAATGCTATGGCTCCTATTCGTATATGTGATTTGGGTGGATGGACAGATACCTGGTTTGCCGAATATGGTGCTGTATTAAATATTGGTGTCTATCCTTATGCAGAAGTCCAAATATATGTATATGAGACCGAAAATCAAGTGAAGTCCGAGATAATTTTGGATGTAGAAAATTTTGGTGAACGATATGCGCTCCAAACCAATTTTAGCGAATATGACAAGCATCCCCTTTTGGAAGCATGTATTGACATTATGAACCTGCCCAAAAACTTATCTTTTGAAGTAAACCTTTTTTCAGAAGCACCTGCAGGTTGTTCCACAGGAACTTCGGCGTCAATTAGTGTTGCTTTACTGGCTGCCCTTGACATGCTAACACCCGGTCTACATACCCCACATGAACTTGCATCCCTTGCGCATCGTGTTGAAACAGAAAAATTAGGGTTACAAAGTGGGATTCAAGACCAACTTTGTGCGAGTTACGGTGGAATAAATTTTATTGAGATGTTCCAATATCCACACGCATCTGTATCACCTATTCTATTACCAAATTCTATCTGGTGGGAATTAGAACGGCGACTCATGCTAATCTATCTCGGCAAAACTCATTCCTCTAGTGATGTCCATAAACAGGTCATACAGGAATTAGAACAACCCAACAGCGACAAAAGTGTTCTGGATATATTGAGAAATTCTGCTCATAACGGGAAAAACGCTTTATACGAAGGCGATTTCAATGCCTTTGCGAAAGCCATGCTACAAAATACCGAAGGACAAATGGCTCTGCATTCTTCCCTTGTGTCCGATACTGCAAAACAAATAATTCAGTTATCAAAACAACACGGTGCGATAGGATGGAAGGTCAATGGTGCTGGTGGAGAAGGAGGTTCACTAACACTTTTGTTCGATGAACATAACAGAAACAGGAGAACTTTCAAGAAGGCACTATTTGAATTTGACCCACATCTACTGATTATCCCCATCTATCTTTCCCGTAGGGGTATACGCCGATGGTTCTCAAAAACTCTGGATACCGAATAATTTTTAACGAGTTTCAATTGGACAATTTATTCCTGCACATTCGCAAATAGCAAGGAACAATTTTTTTGTTATTTCAACCCCATAATCGCAAAAATTTTTAGGATTTTCCCAAAACTCTCTCAAATCCCCTTGATGTTCCCGTTCATAGTTAAGCACTTTCAACATCATTTGAACCTTATCTAATCCTCGAACTAACTTCGCTTCAGGTGAGGATACTTCATAAAATTCGCGATGTATTTCTGAATACTTTGATGTGAAACCTTCCATAAGTTTCTCAAAAACTGACTGCTCCGCATCTAACTTTTCGTCAGGGAAATACTTCTGTATTATAGGCATGGGAATATCCATCATCTTTGCTTCTGCCAGGTCGTGAACTATTGCCATTGCCAGCACCTTATTCGCATCCCATTCTCCAGGATATTGCTCTACAACCAATAATGCCAATAAACTCAAAAAATGGCTATGTGCCGATACTGATTCAGGGATAGAAACTCCTCGCAACAAAAATCCTGCTCTCGGCACACGGTCTAACGGTTGTATTTCCTTAAAAAGATTTAACACCTTTGCACAAAATTCGTCCATAGAGATACTCCTTCATTTCATTTATAAAAAACGGGAATGCCATGGCAATTTATAAATTTTGAACTTCCTCGGCTAATGAATTTACCATTTGCTTATACTGCATATTCAAAATGAAATAAAACAAAATATATCCAAGTAGCATAAAAAGAAATATTGTTAATAACAGCACCTTTTGTTTAATAAAAAACCACAATAAAATAAGAACAATTATATCTACTGTTGGGCTAAAATAAAGTAATAAAGACCGAATCAGAACATAAGATTTTGTGGAACAGTTGACCATGACTTTATCTTCTAACAATTGAAGATGAATTTTATCAATAAACGGATACATAACTGTTTCTCTTTTACCTTTACTTGGAATAAGACGAGAAAACTCTATTTCCCCTTCCCATTCTCGTTCCACAATAAATCCCTTATTCATAAAAAAATTACGCAATTTCTCTATATAATCCTTCTCTTCTCCTTGCTTCAATCCAACCTCAATAGCAAATGAATCCTGCATAAAGATATTCCTACTTGTTTATTATGTATTTGATATTACTTATCATTTTACCATAATTTGTTGCTAATTTTAGAGGTGAAAAAACAAATAAAGATGTCTATAATTCTTTGCAGTGGTTTGCCAATGGAATGGAGTCACTTATGAATATAAAGATTTGGTTTTGGATTTTCTTCGAAAATTCTGCTTCGCAAGTGCGATAATAAGTTCTGTAGAAAAAACATAGAAATAATATTATTGACAACTTCAATTTGTCATAAAGGAGTATTCTAAATGCGAGTTTTAATTGTAGGGACAGGAGCACTGGGTTGTGTTGTTGGTGGATTTATGAAAAAAGCAGGACATGAAGTAACCCTTGTTGGGAGGACTAAAATGATGGATGCTATTCAGACAGAGGGTTTGTATATTTCAGGAATTTGGGGGAATCATCATATTTCAGGATTACATACATCTTATAAAGTTTCTCTTGAATGGAAAGGGCAATTTGATTTAATTATTTTATCTGTTAAGTCTTATGATACTGAAACAGCCATGCAGGATATTCTACCTATCATATCGAATAATGTGTTTGTTTGTTCGTATCAGAATGGGCTTGGGAATGTTGAAAAAATAGCCCAATTCGCAGGAATGGATAAAACAATTCCTGCTCGGGTTATTTTTGGGAGTCGCATTTTGAAGCCTGGCTTTGTGCAAGTAACAGTAATTGCTGAACCTACTGCATTAGGAAGGTTTAATGATGGACCTGATGAAACAATTATCCGAAATATTGTAGAGCAGATGGATAAATCTGGAATTCCTACTATTTATACTGAAAATATAGAGGGAAAGATGTGGGAGAAGGTAGTCTATAATTCAGCACTCAACCCGTTATCCGCTTTGTTAGATGTTCCTTATGGGCGGCTATTAGATACAGAAGAGACGCAAGTTCTCATGAAAGAGGTAATTAATGAGATATATGCGGTAGCATTGGCAAAACAAGTGCCTATGATTATATCAACACCTGAGGAATATATTCAGCACTTGTTTTATAAACTAATTCCACCCACAGCAGAACATTATGCAAGTATGCGAGAAGACTTAAAACAGGGGAGGAAAACAGAGATTGACGCACTTAACGGAGCAATTGTAAAAATCGGGAAAGAATTAAATATTGATTGCCCGACGAATCAATTTCTGACACAATTGATAAAGGCAAAAGAACAGATGGCTATCATGAATTTATAATAATTCTATGCAATTAACAAATAGAGACCTCTGAAAAATTATTTTTTACTGATTGTAAAAAAATACATAAGAAAATGAAACGAAACAGGGTAGTTGTTGTATAAATATATGTAAGAGATTTTTTGTTTAACTACGATAAGTAAATCTAATGGAAAGGAAAGATAATGATAAGACGCAGTAATAAGATAGACAATGTATTTGTTCACTAATGGAGCAAATACAAATTTCAAAAAGCATATACGGACCCAGAGCAAGCAGGCATTAATAGAGATAGATAGATTAGTAGATTGGGCAGAATTAGTTTCTCCTCTAATATCCGTATTATCGCGGAAGAAGGAGCATTTATCAGCAGCCGGTCGTAAGCCTCATGATTTGATAGTTATAGTGAAGTGTATGATATTGCAGATGCTCTATGGACTATCCGACCCAAGGTTAGAAGAGGAGATAGCGGACCGTAGGAGTTTTCAGATATTTTTGGGTTTAACCAGTGGAGATTCTATACCGGATGAGACGACGATATGTAGGTATAGGAAGTTATTTGTGGAATTGGGTTTAGGTGAGTTGTTATTTGATAGATTTACGGAGCAATTGAGTTCTTATGGATTTATAGTAGGTAAAGGGACGATAGTGGATGCGACTTTGAAGGAGGCACAAGCAAAGCCGAGTAGTGGCAGAGACAGAGATGCGGGATTTGCGAGGCGAGGAGAGAAGGTGACCTATGGATATAAGGGGCATATAGGAGTGGATGCGAATACGAATGTGATACACAGTGTATCATTTACACCTGCAAATGTTCATGATACAGAGGAGTTTGAGAAGTTGCTACTTAATACGGAGGAGGTGGTGTATGGGGACAAGGGGTATTCGAGCAAGAAGCGGAAGCGGGAGTTGCGTTATAAGGGTATACATTGTGCGATATTGGACAAAGGCTATCGTGATACACCATTGAGTCCGAAGCAGATTAAGCGGAACAAGAGATTGTCGAAAATTAGGAGTAAGGTAGAGCAAACATTTGCGTTCTTTAAGGAGGTATTACAATACAGACGATGTAGGTATTACGACCTGGCTCGGAACAGGTTTCAATTCATACTTTCAGCAATTGCTTACAACCTACGCAGGATGATTACATTGAGTAGAAAATTTAGTATGAATACAGCATAAAAAAGGAGATAAGAATTGGGAAATTATAAATATTACAACAGAAAAATAGAAAATATAAATATAAGGAGAGTCTATTTCACACACTTTTTAATCAAAAAAACAACATTTTAAAATAAAAATCATCTATCCTCTAAAAGAAAACTAAATAACCTAATTTTTCAGATGCCTCAAATAGATATAATTAGCCTCTGTATTACCTACTAAAAAGTTAAGGGATGGACTTCTTTCTTCGCTCAGAATTGTGTGGCAGTATATGTTCAGCATATAACCGACATTTTTTATTTGTTTATTAACTTTAGGTTATCTGATAAATAGTTCTATAAAGGACTAAAATTGTAAGCCGGTGGTTAGATGTAGTTTTCCATGTCCTTGGTCATCGTCGGGGTTAAGAGGGATACCATAATCAATACGAATAGGTCCGAACTTCGGAATTTCAGCACCGAGCCCCAGACCTGCACTGTATCTGATGTCTGATAAGTCAATATCATCTTCGTCTTTCCAGACACCGCCCATATCAAGAAATGAATAGAGACGAATAATATTTGTTAATTTGTATTTTAATTCCAGATTATTAATTAAGCGGACATTTCCACCTTCAGCAATCCAGTCCCCAAATAATCCATACTCTCGAATTTTAGGTCCGATGTCACGATAATCGTAACCTCTAACAGTAGTAGTTCCACCTGCATAAAATCTATAAATTAATGGGACATAATCGGAATCGCCATATTCTGTCATCCAGCCTTCCCGAGTTCTTAGCATAAGCACCCATTTTTTATTTTCATCTAAGGCTTTGAACCAGGAAAAGTCAAGTTGTAATTTAACGAAATTATTGTCCCCTCCGAGTCCAGCAATTTCGGAACTTATAATAGCATTTATTCCACGGGTTGGGTCACGAGGACGGTCCAGAGTATTCCTTTCTAAACTTAATATGGTGCTTACGGTCAATGAATTTTCAGTTTGTTTTTGAATTTCTCGGTTGATGAACCATGGTAGGTCGCTAATATCTATATCCTCTACGCGGAATGATAAACGGGCTGTATTGTAGAGTGATAATGGTTTCCCAAAGCGTATCTGTCCACCTGTCTGATTTTCACGGTAATCTGCACCGCCCCTTACCCAGTAGGATTCATCATAAAGGTCAACCCCTAAGGAGATAGGGTAGCCGGCTATTTCAGGGTCTGTAAAACTTATGTTATAGCGGTCCCTTTCATCTCCCACATGAACCCGTGCAGAAAATTGCTGTCCACCGCCGGAAAAATGGGGCCAGTTAGTAATATCAAAGTTCCTTAATCTAAGTTGAGCAAAGCCACCTACACCTTCATCTGTGCTATATCCTGCACCAAATAGAAATGTATTGGTTTTTCCTTCTTCTACATCTACTAGTAGATTGGAATAAATGGGGTCTAATTCATCGTCGTTCAGAGATATACGGACTTTATCAAAGTAATCTGTATTTTCAAGTCTTAAACGGGTTGTTTCTATTGCAGAGCCATCATAGCGTTCGCCGGGTTTTATTAATATTTGTCTTCGTATGACTTCATCTTGAGTAACATCGTTTCCTGTAATATCAACTTGTTTTATATACTTCATTTCACCTTCCGAGACATTGTAAACCACATTTGTCGTCTTACTCTGTTCATCTTTTGAAACCTGTGGTGTAACTGCGGCGTCTACATATCCACTGTCCCGATATTTATTTTCCAGAGTTTGAGCATCTTTTGTCACTTGACTTTTGTTATGCACCTCTTCAGGTTTTACCTTAACTACTTTTCCAAACTCATCATTATCAAACACTTTATTATTTGCATATTCCAGCGATTTGACCTTATATTGGTCTCCTTCTTCGACAAAGAGTTTTATCTTTAATTTTTTACCTCCATCTGTATACAGAACATCGGTATGTGTAACTTTTGCATCTAAATAGCCAAAATCACCATATTTATTCACCACACTATCTAAATCAGTTTCAAACTTAGTTTCATCGTATTTTCCGCCTAAAAACCACCTGGCAGGTCTAGTTTTCATCGCTTTTTTAATTTGACGGTCTGATAAGGCTGCATTCCCTTCAATCTCCACTTCTTTAATTCGGGCTTTTCTGCCTTCATCAATCGAGTAAATAATTCTGACAAGGCCTGGTTCTATCTTTTCTGTTATAACATCTACCTTGGTATTTGCATACCCTTTACCTTGATACATATTTATAATAGACTTTCTGTCTTCTTCACATAGTTCTGGAATAAATGAAGAACCCCTCTTCTGTTTTAGGATAGGTTCTATGGCACGCGATTTTATTTTTTTACAGCCTATAATTTTGACATCAGTTATTCTTCGTTCTTCTTCTACTATAAAGACAACTTTTACCCCAGCACCTTCTGGAGTGACCTCGGCGTCAACCTTAGTAAAGAAACCCAATCCATAAATTCTTCTTAGGTCTCTGGCAATTGAACGAGAATTTAAAGGTTGGTTTGGTTTGGTTTCTATTTGTCCCATGACTACCTGTTCATTTATTCTTTCCAGCCCCTGCACAGATATAGAAATGACTTCTTTCCCTGAGTAGTCTTCTATTTGTGCCTGTGAAATGTAACAAAAGAGTAAGACGCTAAAAAAAGCGGCTATAACCATATATTTTGGTTTATACATATAACCAATCCCTTTGTTCGTTTTTAATATTCAGATTTTTGCCTACAGAGGTTGCCCTAATTTGTAACTAATTTTACAGTATTATTATCGTTTTTTGGTAATTGATTTTCAACTTCATTATCCACCTGAACAAATTCCAGTGTTTTTCCATCTGAAGAAACTGCAATTGAAATGGTAATTCCTTCTTTAATTTCGCCTCTAAGAAGTTTTTCTGCAAGTGGTTCTTCTATATATTGTTGAATAGAGCGTCGTAATGGACGAGCACCATATTCATCACTGCTACCTATTTGCACAAGGAACTTTTTGGCTTCTGATGTAATGCTCAATTGTATCTGTTTTTCTTGAAGTCTCTTTGAGACCTCGTTCATCTGTATATCAACAATCTGTTCTAATTGCTCATGGGTTAAGCGATGAAAAACTAAAATTTCGTCCAAACGATTTAAGAATTCTGGATTAAATGTTCTTCGCACTTCTTCCATTACACGCTCTTTCATTTTTTCATACTCTTCTTCTACCGTATCTTTTTGGAAGCCCAAAGAGGTTGACCTCCCAATTTTGCGAGCACCGATATTGGATGTCAATACGATGACGGTGTTTTTGAAATCTATTTTTCTACCACTACCGTCTGTCATCTGTCCCTCTTCAAGAATTTGGAGTAGTGCATTAAATATATCAGGATGTGCCTTCTCAATTTCATCAAAAAGGACTACGGAATATGGTCTTCTTCTGACTTGTTCTGTGAGTTGACCTCCTTCGTCATATCCGACATATCCTGGAGGAGCACCCATTAATCTTGATACAGTGAATTTTTCCATATATTCTGACATATCTAAAGTGATTAAGGCACGTTCATCTCCAAACAGGAACTCAGCCAATTTTTTTGCAAGAAGCGTTTTTCCTACTCCGGTAGGACCGAGAAATAGGAATGAACCTACTGGACGGCTTGGATGTCTTAATCCTGCTCTTGACCTTTGAATGGCTCGAGTAATTGCATCTATTGCGGTGTCCTGACCCACAATAGATTTATGTAATTCATCTCGCATGCGAATTAATCGTTCTGTTTCTGTTTCTCCAATCTTTGTTAGCGGGACTCCTGTCCACTTTGAGACCACATAAGCAATATCCTCAGAAGTTACTACTGCCTCAGAAGAATCGCGCTGAGTTTCCCATTCTTTCTTCTTTTCTTCATATAGCGATTGAAGTCGCCGTTCACGGTCTCTTAATGAAGCAGCCTTTTCAAACTCTTGATGTTTAATAGCCGCCTCTTTCTCCTGTGAAACTTTTTCAATTTCGATTTCTAATTCTTTTAATTCTTTAGGCCTGGTTGTAATTTGAAGGCGCACACGACTACCTGCTTCATCAAGCACATCAATTGCTTTATCGGGTAAATAGCGGTCTGTAATATACTGGTCTGAAAGCCTTACTGC
>DAOOVZ010000084.1:0-12339 GCA_035370665.1 Candidatus Hydrogenedens sp. | reverse complement strand
CGGACAAAACTTCAAGAAAGGCTTCGTTGAATGTTTTCATTTCCTCTGCAAATTCACCGTAAGTAGCATTTTGATATTCGCCACCAATAATCACAGGTTGATTGGCTAAATTGCTTGGAGGCAGTAAATCCAGAGTAACATTTGTAAACGGCGTCTGAAAACCAACACGAGTCGCTACATTTAAGTTAAATATAAATTCCTGCAAAGCCTGCTTGACTTCTTTATAATCCAATTTATCATAGCGGATAAATGGTGCTAAAAAAGTATCAAAGTTGCTGAATGCCTGTGCACCTGCCGCTTCACCCTGTAAGGTATAAAAGAAATTAACCACCTGTCCCAATGCGGTGTGGAAATGTTTTGCAGGCTTGCTTTCCGCTTTGCCCGGTGCACCTTGAAAACCACTCAGCAACAAATCCTGCAAATCCCATCCAACACAGTAAACTGAAAGCAAACCCAGGTCGTGCAAATGTAAATCACCTGAACGATGTGCCTCTCGCACCTCGGGTGTATAAATTTTATTCAACCAGTAAACCTTACTAATTTCGCTGGAAATATAATTATTTAATCCCTGCAAAGAATACGCCATGTTGCTATTTTCTTGAACTTTCCAGTCCATCTTTTCTAAATAGCGGTCAATTAGGTCTACATCTGCCTTGTTCACCATTTCACGAATGCGTGCATGCTGGTCACGATAGAGAATATATGCCTTCGCAGTTTTCTTAAATGGTGACATCAATAAGATTTCTTCCACTGCGTCTTGAATCTCTTCCACAGACGGAGGACCTTCTAATGACATAGTTTGTAATATAGACAACACGCGTAATGTAAGCCGTCGAGCAATTTCAATCCCAAACTCACCAGTTGCCTTACCTGCCTTCAATATCGCCTGAGTTATTTTGCCCGCTGAAAAGGGAACTTTACGCCCATCCCTTTTCAATACATGTGTAAAAGGCGCCAACTCAGTAAAAACTTCTGTTGAATTCATTTCCCAATTTTGCATTTCTTACACTCCCTATATTAAAACTTTTATATTAGTTAAAATTTCAAAAATTGAGTAATTACATTCCGCTCAAAGAAGGGGTCAAAGAATGTCTCTTGCGCATTTAAAATTTACCTTCTATTTATAGCGGTATGATTTTTTAAAAATTAAATTTTAAAAGAGAGGAAAAAACATTAAGATTTATTGTATACCAAAAATTATACAATGTCAAGTAGTATTTTATTCCCAGATATACTATATGTAGTAATCTAAGTGCATAAACTGTGGAAAAACTGTTCAAAATCTGTTGAAGAATTGTTAAAAAACTTGTGGAAAATCGGTGGAAAACCTGTGGAAAAGTTGTGGGGAAAGCCCTATAAATTGTGTAATTAGTTGCTAAATAAAATAAGAATAGAATATCTATAAAATTCCTATACAAACAATATTTTTATACACTGATATTTTTTCATAATTCTGTGCAAAAGTATACATTTCTTCCCCAACATAGTTATTTTTAGCAAAATAAACAGACTTAAAAAATATATGTGAATAGAATAAAAAAATATAATGAATTATTTATACTTTCTTTTTTGTAATAACCACTATAATTTTTACATAATAAAATACTGTTTTGAAAAAGAAATAAAAATACATTTTCTTTGGAGGAATATTTTATGCCTCAAAAAAAGATAAATCGGCGTGATTTTTTAAAAACAACAGGTGCGGTTGGTTTAAGTTTTATGGTTTTGCCCCGGCGGATTTTAGGGGGTAAAGCATACGCTTCGCCAAATGAAGAGTTGACCCGTGCTATTATCGGCGTTGGTGGAATGGGCATGGGACATATTGATTATCCCGGTGCACGCTTACTGGTGGTCTGTGATGTAGATGAAAATCATTTGAAGAAAGCGTTAGAGAAAGCAGGTCCCGATGTAAAGGGATATAAAGACTATCGCGAGGTGCTTGCTCGTGAAGATATAGACATTATACATATTGCTACGCCTCCTCATTGGCACGCAATTATTTCGGTAGACGCTGCACGGGCAGGGAAAGATGTCTGGTGTGAGAAACCGATGACTCGCACTATTGGAGAAGGTAAAAAGGTAGTGGAGACAGTTCAGCGTTATGGACGCATGTTTCGTCTAAACACCTGGTTCCGCATGAAGGATACTTTCTATAACTTTGGTACTACGGTTCATGAAATAAAGAAGGTTGTAGATAGCGGAATGTTAGGCTTGCCATTGAAGGTGAATGTAGGGGAATCCACAGGGTTTACCTGGAAGTTTTACTGGTCAGGGTTAACCAATGTTGAACCTCAACCTGTTCCTCCCGAATTAGATTATGATTTCTGGCTGGGTCCCGCTCCTTATAAGCCATACCATCCGCATAGGGTTCATCAAACTTTCCGTGGCTATTGGGATTATGATGGCGGTGGCTTGGGCGACATGGGACAGCATTATTTAGACCCGATTCAATACTTGTTGGGCAAAGATGACACCAGTCCTGTGGAAGTAGAAATATCAGCACCACCCCAACATCCTGACGCAGTCAGTTCCTTCCGCTGGATAAGACTACGGTATGAAGATGGCTGTGAGATTATTTTAGATGGTGAAGGCAAACCAGGACTACCATATCTTGAAGGTCCTAAAGGGAAACTGTATCCGGGATTAAAATCGGATATTCCAAATTTTGAAAAAAAATTAGCCTCATTCCCGGACTCAGAATATCTTCCCTGTGATTTTTCTCACTCTGTTCGAACACGAGAGAAATTCCCGTTAAACGAGAGTAATGGACATCGTTCCTGCACTATTGTAAATTTAGCAAAGACTGCTATGCAGTTAGGCAGAAGTTTACGCTATGACCCTGTGAAACAAATGTTTATCAATGACGATGAAGCCAACCGATTAATTGACCAACCCATGCGTGCACCATGGGCCTTACAGGTATAAGGAGGAAGAACTAATGAAATATAAAATGACACTATTTATAACAATTTTTGCGTTATTATGTTCCATTTCGACTTTTGCTGGGACAGAACTTGAACAGTGGATACAACAGGTAGGTTCGGCTTCTGTTGCGGACATTAATAATATATGCGATGGAATTTGTAAGCAAGGTCAGGCAACCATTATCGAACTGTGCAAGCATATAAAACCTTCTGGAGATGATAGCAATGTCCGACTATTGGTCCGAGGGCTTGTTAATTATATTTCTACTCAGCCAATAGAAGTGCAAAATATGGTAGCAACTGCTCTGAGTAAAGCCTTGAAGTCCACACAGGATAAGCAAATCAAAGCGTTTTTAATAAGCGAACTTCAAATGCTTGGTAATCCTGGGTCTGTGGAGGCAATAGTCGAATATCTTGGTGATAAAGATTTATGTGACTATGCAATTCGTGCTTTACAAACTATCAACAGTGATTTGTGTTTCCAAAAACTTACTGAACAACTCGCCCATTCCGAAGGTAGGTGTCAGCAAGGATTAATTCTCGCTTTAGCAGGTATGGGACGAACAGAAGCAATAGCGCCATTGGAAAGTTTGCTCAATTCGTCAACATCGGAGTTGCGAAACATTATTTTAATTGCACTATCACAATTGGAAACAGATAGCGAAAAGTTCTTCTCGCTTCTCCAACCTGAACTAAATTCAGATAATCCCCAATTGCGTTATCAGGGCTATTCTTTACTATTTACACAATTGGAGAAGAGCATAAAACAAAATGGCGTAAATCCGCAGCAAAAGGCTATCCTTGATAATCTATTTCAAAAGACGACCAAAGAAAACAATACATGGGCAATGTGTGCAACCCTTCATCTATTTACTTACTTTCCTCCAAGTGAAGTTTTAGACCTGTTTGCTCGTGAAATGTATAGTCCTGCTGCAGATGTATGTGCAGTTGCTATGAACTATCTGGTAAAGGTAAATTCAGCAGAGTGTAAAAATCTATTGAAAGAGGCTCTGGTCAAAAGTTCTCCGGAAAACCTATACCAGGTTTTAGACGCTATAGGTCAGATACATGACGATTCTTTTATCCCTGCCATTGTCCCTATTTTGAATAATCCAGATGAAAAGGCACGCATAAAAGCCTTTCAAACATTGGTTAAGATAAATGCTCAGAAAGCCGTTCCGATATTGGTAAAACGATTGATTGAGGCTCAGGAAAAATTGGATTGCAATGCAATCAAACAAGCACTTCTTCAGACCCCTCCTGACGAAACTGTATCAGAGTTAGGGAAAAATTTGAAAAAGTTAGAAGGAGATAAACTTGTAATTGCACTGGATATTTTTGGTCAAAGACAGGCAACACAATATTTTTCGTATGCGTATAAACAAACGAAAAACAAAGACCCAAAGGTTGGGAATATGGCGTTGAGCGTTCTGGGCATGCTGGGCACAAAAAATGATGTGCCGTTGCTAATGAAACAAATGTTAAAATCAAAAGCCAACAATCAGAACAATTTTAGTGAAATAATAAGTCAGGTATTAAAACGAGAAGAGGGTGAAGACCGTTGCAAACCCATCATCTCCGCAATTGAGAAAGCAAAACCCGAACAATATCCCTTACTAATGCCTATACTTGCAAAGGCTGGTGATGATGAAGCCCGTGCCTTTATCCTGTCGTGGCTAAATCTGTCTCCTGAAGTAGAGCAGAACAAATCCAAAATAGAGAGTACCGTATCTGCTCTTACTATCTGGGAAAATCCAGAACTATCAGAAAATCTTGTTGAATTTTTAAGTTCACATCCCGAGCACCCTTATCGGAATGATATATGGAAAGCACTTGTCCGCTTTCTGTCTTTACCTGGTTTAGCAAGCGATGAAAAGGTATTTATTTGCCAGCAGTGTATTCAACTTATGCCAGAAAACTCTGGCGATATGTTCAACATACTTGGAGGAATTCAGACAATAGAATCCTTTGTCGCTGTGGCAAAATATTCCAATAATCCACAATTTTCTGAACTTGCAAACAAAACATTAGTGAAAATTGCACTGCCGGGAAAAAATAACGATACAGGGCTTTTAGGCGAAGGTATTATTCCCTATTTGGAAAATGCTTTGAAAATGATTGAGGACAATGCACAGAAAGAAGAGATTCAGAAACACATTGAGAAATGTCGGAAATCCCCAAAAATTTTACCTATTACTTATGAGGACGACATTCAATTTGTTCCATTATTTAATGGTAAAGACCTGACAGGCTGGACAGGATATACACGCGGCTTTGTCGCAAGATTTGGTAAATTGGTCTGTTTGCCTATATGCCATTTAAATCTTTACACAGAGAAGGAATATAAAGACTTTGTTTTGCGGTTTGATTTCAAATTATCCCCCGGTGCCAACAACGGAATTGGACTTCGCACCCCAACTATGAAAGATGCAGCCTATCACGGAATGGAGATACAAATCCTTGATGACAATGCACCTGAAAATCTTGGAATGAAGCCATACCAACGCCACGGCGCTATCTACGGTGTTTTAGCACCTACAATCCCAGCACCTTTGAAAAAATGTGGCGAATGGAATCAAGAAGAGATTGTTCTCCAAGGAAGCAATATTTCTGTTCGTGTGAATGGTGTTGAGATTTTGACAGCGTACCTGAACGAATTGGCAAGTAAACCTACACCTGATGGAAAAGAACATCCGGGCTTACTTAACGAATCAGGTAACATCGGTTTATTGGGACATGGTTCACAGGTGGAATTCCGCAATATGCGAATTAAAACCTTACAATAGGAAAAATACGGTTATAGGGGTAAGGTATAAACTCTTACATCCTATGTAAGAATTACAATATATGACAGGCATATAAGACATATTTTGATAAAATAAAAAAGTAAGGGCTGTCCAATACTTAATTTTCCTGGACAGCCCAAAAAAAGCAGAGGGTATAAAATTACATTAGGAATAGAGAAAAAAACTAATAATTATACACCATCAACATTTATAGTCTTAACTAACCATGTGGCGACCTTTTTTCCCTTCTCGTTTGTTACTTCATATTTCTTTAATACAAATTCCGCAGCTACCGAACCAGCAGCACTACTCAAATCAATAGGATAGCATGAGGCTGTTCCGTCATCATTAAATTTGATTGCCATGTTTGTTAAATCAACCTTTCCCTCATCTGCATAACCAGACTCTAAACCCATTTGCAACAACTGACGGGCTTCTTCTTTTCCGCCGACCTCTGGATGCTCAAAATCTTCCGCTATTGTTGTCATTAGAAGGTCTAAATTTTTGGTTTCGAGGGCTGTTTTAGCCTTGTCTATGGTGCTACGAATTAATTCTTCATCTGACGGACCTTTGCCCATTCCAGCACAGCCTATCACAGAAAGCATAGCGACCAAAGATACTGCAACAAAAACGCTCATAATAAATCTCTTCATCTGAAAATCTCCTCTATTAGTTTTAGTTTTTTTGTTTATTTTTTAATTAAATAGCACTTATCCTAAAAATAGGTTTTTATATGACTATTATTTCTTATTACAGGTTTCACTTTTTTTATAATTTTGTAATATAGTGTAAGATAAAAGGAAAAACATATTGAATTCAAATTGTTAGCGAGGTATATTATGAAACGCAGAAATTTTTTACTTAATGTAGGGGCACTTCCCCTATTTTTCTTATCTGCAACAAAGGTTGAAGCAGTAGAGTCAGACACTGCAAAGAAAAAAATACATAAAAGCCAAAAATTTCAAAATCATTTAAAAGCAGATGTTGTCATTGTTGGTGGGGGTATAGGTGGAGTAGCATGTGCCTTGACTGCTCTACAACATGGTCTAACTGTAATCCTTACTGAGGAAACCTCATGGTTGGGGGGACAAATGACATCTCAGGCAGTTCCTCCTGATGAAAATCCCTGGGTCGAAGATGTTGGCTCTACAAAGAGATACAAACAGTTCCGAAACAAAATTCGTGATTTTTACAGAAATAATTATCCACTTTTGAAAGAGCATAAGAAAAATCCAAAATTGAACCCTGGTAATGGTAATGTCTCACGGTTATGCCATGAACCCAGAGTATCAGCACTGGTTATTGAAAATATGCTCTCCTCATACATTGCAGGAAAAAAATTAACAGTCTTAAAAAAACATATACCCATTCAGGTAGATATAAAAGGAGACTATTTCTCTGGAATTCTAGTTCGCTCATTAGAAACTGGGAATGAAATATCATTGGAAGCACCATTTTATATTGACGCTACAGAAACGGGAGAATTGCTTCCGCTTGGGAAGGTCGAGTATGTAGTCGGAATGGAATCGCATAAAGAGACCGACGAGCCGCATGCCCCTGAAAAAGCAGACCCTAAAGGTATGCAGGCATGTACCTGGTGTTTCGCAATGGATTACGACCCACAGGGACAATACCAGATAGATAAACCCCGAAACTATGACTACTGGCGTTCTTATGTTCCCCAATTAGACCCACCATGGGCAGGACCGCTACTCAGTTATGTTACAACCCATCCAATAACACTTGAACAACGGACATTACCTTTTAACCCAACCGGCAAAACCAAATCAGACTGGTGGAACTATCGCCAAATTCTTGATAAAAAGTTATACAACACAAAAGTAATCCCATTTAGCATTACTATCGTCAACTGGCCTCAAAATGATTACTTTCTCGGAAACATCATAGAAAATCTAACAAAAGAACAAGATTTATATCATGAGAAAAAGGCAAAGGAATTAAGTTTTGCACTGTTCTATTGGTTACAGAATGAAGCACCTCGTCCTGATGGGAAAATAGGCTGGCATGGACTTCGATTGCGTCCTGATGTAGTTGGCACAGAAGACGGTTTTGCAATGAGACCTTATATTCGCGAAGCACGCCGCATAGAAGCAGAATTTACTATTTGCGAACAACACATTAGTAAAGATGTCAGGAAAGAATTACAAAAAGGGAAACCATTTATAACACCGGAATTTTTCCTTGACACCGTTGGCATTGGCTATTACAGAATAGATTTGCATCCCCGGACAAATGGTAAAAATTATTTTGATGTAGAATCACTACCTTTCCAGATTCCTCTGGGTGCTTTAATACCTCAACGAATTGAGAACTTGCTGCCTGTTTCAAAAAATATAGGCACAACCCATATCACTAATGGTGCTTATCGTTTGCACCATGTAGAATGGCATATTGGCGAAGCAGTGGGCTGTGCAATTTCATTCTGTTTAAGAAATAAACTTATGCCCAGACAATTGAAAAAGAATAAAGACAAATTAGAAAAATTTCAAAAAAATCTTGAAAATGAAGGTATTCCGCTTCACTGGACAAAAGCAATTATTGAACAAAAAGGGAAAATATAATTAAGATTTTTAGAACAATTGTCGCATACGGTCGCAATAATAGCAAACATTATCCCATTTAGCATCAGGCGGAATTCGATGGTCAGGGCAGGGGATAAAACCACCTAACGCTATTAGAGGTTTTAATCTCTCAATTTCACGGTCAACAGCGTTTCTGTCCTGTAAGAACGCAACCTTATTCATATTCCCAACTCCTCTCAACTCTTTCCCATATTTTTTCCGCCAGGGCTCAATACTTGCGTTCCATGTCCCTACTTCTATAGGGAACATCGTATTCACCCCATTGTTAATCCATGTTGGGATAAGCGTGTCAATACAACCATCACAATCTAATGAAACAATGTCTATCCCATAACTATTGCATAACTCTGTAATCCGCTTATAATGTGGTCCTACCAGTTCATCAAACACTGACGGAATTACTAATGGACCATTCTTATAACAAATATCCTCCCAGAAATGAGCAAAATCATATTTCGCACCATTTTTGAGAGCACGCTTTGTGTTTTGATAGCAAAGTTCACCGTAAGTATCAATCATTTCCTTAAACAGGCACGGGTCATCTGCATAGATATAACTTAATCCTACAACCCCTGTAATATTTCGCAACTTGCCAATTAAACTCCCACAGTGTAGACCATAAAGATACTCTCTTTCATTTTTCTGAAGAAATACCTCTCCACCTTCACCAAACGGAATCATTTTATCATTCACGCGAACAAGCGTCTTTAATACCCTGTTTTCATTATATTGCAGTTTTGGAAGATAATATTTCTCCCAATCTTGTCTTGTCTTTAATAAATGGTCAAATTCTGCTGGAATAGAAACTGCTCCCGGTTTTTCAATAACAATGACCCCATCCTCATTCTGAACATTTCTTGAACCTTCTGGCAGTTGCTCAATAATCTTCCGTTCAAATACTGGGTCTAAATGTTCGTTTGGATGAAAAACAGAATACCAATTAAAATCAAAGCCTACTTTTTTACTGACTACTTCATCCACAGGATTTCCATCGCCCCATTCCATTGCCTCCTCTTGTGTGATATGCCCTTCTTTCGCCCATTTTTCTAATGTCTCTTTCCAAAAGCCAAAGTGGACGATAGGTAAACGGTCATACGGTTCATACCTCAATACTGCCAGTGCTCTTTCCCTATGTGTCATAAAACACTCCTTTTTACACTAAAAACGATTAAAAATACAGTAAAAATTTTTCTATATAGAATTTTAAAAAATGCTGTCTGCACTTTTCTTTTCAATTTCTCTGATGATGAATTATAAAGACAAAAGGAAAAGAGAGGCAATAAGTCAATCTTCTTATTTCGTGGAGGATAATATTCTAAGACAAAGTCAAAATTCTCTATTCACTTTCCAGTTCTTTTATAGTCTGTTTTGCTTCTTCTATAATTGAGGCAAATTGTGAATTTGCATATTTAATAAAAGTTTTATATGCTTTAATTGTTTCATCTTTTTTCCCAAGTTTTTCATAAACGAGTGCTATCTTGTAGTAAACATATATTTTTTGGGGGTCAATTTTTAGTGCCTGTTCAAAATATCTTATGGCTTTTTCATACTCTTTTTTATCTCTATAGGCATTTCCTCTATTATTGTAAGCCCCTGAAGATTCTGGGTCAATTTCTAACGCTTTATTATAATCGGCTATTGCTTCATCATACTTTTCCATATCGGAATATATATTTCCTCGAGAAATGTAAGCATCAAAAGATTTTGGGTTAATTTCTAACGCTTTATTATAATCGGCTATTGCTTCATCATGCTTTTCCATATCGGAATATATATTTCCCCGAGAAATGTAAGCATCAAAAGATTTTGGGTTAAGTTCTATCGCTTTATTATAATCGGCTATTGCTTCATCATACTTTTCCATATTGGAAAACATATTCGCCCTATTGATGTATGTTAGTTCAAAATCTGGTTCTATTTCTAATGCTTTATTATAATCGGTTATTGCTTTATCATATATGCCTTTGTCTCGATAAATATTTCCCCGAGAAATGTAAGCATCTACAAATTGGGGATTAATTTTTAGTGCTTCATTGAAATCTTTTATTGCTTTATCATACTCCTCTATCTCAGTATAAGCTGCACCTCTACCAAGATAAGCATAGGCAAATTCTGGGGCAATCTTTATCAATTTGCTAAAATCCTTTATCGCATTATTATAGTCCCCTTTACTCGAATAGGCATCCCCTCGAAACTGGTAAACTAAATATATGTGTGTATTAAGTTTTAGTGCCTGATTAAATTCGACTATTGCCTCATCATAATGCCCCATCTTAGAATAGATAATACCACGACTAACATAAGCATAAGCAAAATTCGGATTGATTTCTATCGCCTTATTAAAATCAGATAGTGCCTTATCAAGGTCCCCCTTTTTCCCATAGGCTATTCCCCTCTCGTTATAGGCATTTACATCATCCGGGTCCTTTTCTAATATTTTCGTAAAACATAAAATTATTTCCTCAATGTCGTCTAAATCCTCTTCATAATCCTCATCTTGATAATCATCTTCATCGTAAGGTTCTATTATTCCAAAACAGAAAAATACTAATTCATTAAACATAAATCATAATCCTTATAAAAACAGTTTTAATCCTTTGAGTATTAGAATTATAAATGTAGCAAACAAATAAAAAGCATAACCAATCTTACAATATGAAATTTACTAACATAACATAAAAAAACTTGATATTTCAAGAATATTACAAAACATTTTATATGCAATTTTCTTTTATTTAACAAGACAAAATATATGTATTTTTTAACATAGAGAAAAAATCTTTTTTAGAATGCCTCAAATACAAATTATGAAACCCAAAAGAACATAAAACTGTCCTAAATGAATAATTTATTTTGTTAATCTAACAAATCAAAAGGGAGAAATATGATACAGGACTTATCAAAAAAAGGTTTAGGAATATTTTCTATAATAAGTGTTTTGATTATTATTGCATGTGGACTTTTTGCTGTTTATGATTGGTGGTCACCGCCGGTAGTTCCTGCGTGTGCTCCTGCAAATACATTTTCAGCAGAACGAGCAGTAAAATTGCTGGAATATCCAACGCAAATGATACATCCCTACGGTTCGCAAGAACTTGCAAAGGTTCGCCAATACCTTGTTCAAAAACTTCGATTGTTAGGTGTAGAACCTATCGTCCAAACAGAGTATCTCGCAAACTCCTCAAAACACGGACATAATTCTATGGAACGAGTAGATAATATCATGGTTGTGCTTCCCGGATATGCTCCGACTCGTTCTATTTTACTTATGGGACATTACGACTCTACTCCTTATGGCGTTGGTTGTGCCGATGACGGTTCCGCTGTGGCTACAATGTATGAAACCATACAGGCTTTACTTCACACATCCCCATTAAAAAATGATGTAATTTTTCTCTTTACAGATGGAGAGGAAGCAGGCACTTTAGGTCCTCGTGCTTTTATGAAGCATCCACTTTTTAAAACAGTCGGATTATGTCTCAATTTTGAGGCTCGTGGTCATTATGGACCGTCTATGATGTATCAAACAAGTAATAACAATTTATGGCAAATCAAGGAATTTACAAAAGCAGCCCCTTATCCGCGAGCAAGTTCCGCAATGTTTGAAATTGCTGGGAAAATGCCTACTTCTACTGATTTTTATGTTCTGAAACCTAAGGGTGTGTCTGGCTTCGACTTTGCTTTTGTTGGAGGTATTCGCTACTATCACACGCCAAATGATAACATAGAAAACCTGTCCTTGCGTTCATTACAACATCATGGCTCGTATGCTTTATCGTTAGTCAAACATTTTGGGAACCTTGACCTATCACACTTAAAAATTGGCTATCCATTTGAATCCTCAGCAGAAAACAGTATCTACTTCACTGCCCCTGTTAATCATGTAATTGTATATTCAGAAAAGTGGATATTTCCTCTGCTATTCTCAGCAATTGTTTTATACCTATTAATGCTTCTTGTAATGAAAATATTCTGGCGAATACGAGTCAGGGATATTGTTAAAAATCTTATTCAGAATTTGGTGCA
>DAOOVZ010000083.1:0-12428 GCA_035370665.1 Candidatus Hydrogenedens sp. | reverse complement strand
TACAGGTTTCTTCAACAATTTTTCCTATCTCGTTAATTACATTTCCTTCTTTTGACACTGTAATTGCTCTGGACAGGGCTAAATCTGTTGCTTCAATTAATTTTCTATGTTGAGCATCAATTTCGCCGCAGGGTAATGTAACAGCAGCATCACCATGATAGCCACAATAACATGTCCCAACATCAATGCTCACAATTTCTCCTTTTTTTAATACCCGCTTACCGGGTATCCCGTGGACAACTTCATCCTCAACTGAAACACAAATTGCAGCAGGATAACCATTATATCCTTTGAACGATGGAATAGCCCCTCGTTCACGAATCATATTCTCAGCAATTGCGTCTAACTCTCTTGTGGTAACTCCCGGCTTAATATATTCTGCTAGTGTAGCCAGAACTTCAGCCACAATCTGATTAGCGGCACGGAGTAATCCTATCTCCCATTCAGAGCGAACCACAACCATATCGCATAATCACCTTAAATTAAGAGGAAATATTATAACAACTTAATATATTAAATTCAAATATAAAATGATTTTATAGTTATTAAAAACTTCTACGCGAACGAATACGTCCTGCTTTACCACTGAATCCGTCATAATGACGCATTAATAAATGCTGTTCAATTTGTTTAACTGTGTCTAATGCGACACCTACTATAATCAATAGACTGGTTCCACCAAAGAATTGGACAATTGTCCAATCAGGAACTTTGATAAAATAATAAACGCCTTCTGGAAGAAGTGCAATAACGGCAAGGAATATAGACCCAGCAAGTGTTATTCTTGTCATAATATGATTCAAATATTCTGCTGTTGCTTTACCCGGTCGGACACCTACAATAACACCACCATATTTTTTCATGTTGTCTGCAATCTCTACCGGATTAAAGGTAATAGCAGTATAGAAAAATGAAAAGAATATGATTAGTCCGCCATAACATATTGCATATCCAAAATTTCCCGGATAAAAAAATTCACGGATAATCCATTCTAATACAGGAATGCGTATTGTATCTCCTAAATATGCGGGAAGTGAAAGTATAGAACTTGCAAAGATAATCGGAATAACTCCTGCCTGATTTACGCGAAGCGGCAAATATGTTTTTTGTCCACCTGAAACCCTTTTACCTTTTACCTGTCTGGGATATTGCACAGGGATACGTCTCTGTCCAGTGGTAATGGCTATTGCTCCTGCGATTACTGCTACCATTAGAAAAACTAATACAAGTGCTTGGAACATGTTGAGTTGTTTTGAAATAAATACCAATTGGAAAAGATGTCTCAATGCTGCGGGCATACGCGAAACAATGCTTGTAAAGATTATTAATGACATTCCATTACCAATACCAAACTCACTTATCTGTTCACCTATCCACATTACAAATGCTGCACCTGTTGTAAATGAAAGGACAGAAGTAAAAAGGAACATCGGACCTGGATTAGGGACAATCTCTCTTCCTAAACCTTGTAGAAACCATGAAATTCCGAGGGATTGTATAACGCAAAGAACGATAGTTCCATAACGCGTATAATCATTAATTTTCTGCTGTCCTTGGTGCCCTTCTTTTTGGAGTTTTTCTAATGCAGGGATAATAGGTATAAGCAAGGATAGGATAATAGATGCAGTAATATATGGCATAATACCCAGAGTAAATACGGTGGCTCTTGCAAATGCACCTCCACTGAACATATCGTAAAAGCCTAAAATACCTCCTCCCTGACTGATTTTTTGAGCCAACGCTGCTCCATCAATCCCCGGTGCCGGCACATGACATCCAAGACGATATATTGCCAACATAATTAGAGTGAATATAATTCGGCTCTTCAGTTCGGGAATTTTAAACGCATTTTTGAACGCTTCTAATGGTTGAGCCACGAAACCGCTCCTCTTATATTAGTTCTGTTTCTGTATTGTTTGTTTCTTCTTTAATCGGTTGTAATTTCACGGTTCCTCCGACGGTTTCAATTTTTGCTTTCGCAGAGGGAGATATTCCTTGAATTATGATGTTTAACGGTTTAGTCAGTTCACCCTTCCCCAAAATCTTAACACCTCCTTTTTGTTTCCGAGCTAAACCCTTTTTAATTAAATCTTCTGTGGTAACTGTTGCACCTGATTCAAAGAATTTTTCCAGCATCTCTATATTTACAATTGACATTGGGAACCGCTTTATGTGATGAAAACCGCGTTTAGGCAAACGACGGTGCAGTGGCATTTGACCACCTTCGAATCCCGGCCTTCTGCTGTAACCAGAACGGGCTTGAGCACCTTTGTGTCCATGGCAGGAAGTTTTCCCGTGCCCGGAACTAGGTCCTCTACCTACGCGTTTTCTTCTCTTTTTAGCACTGCTTGTATAAGTTAAACTATGTAGTTCCATTACTCTTTTCCCTTTTTAATCCTTGATTTTATTCGTCCTTTGTTCTTGTCTTTTTGGTTGGTGAATTCAATCCTCTAATTTGTAATATTTCTTCACGGGTTTTAAGTTGGCGAAGTCCATTGAGGGTAGCCCATATAACATTAACGGAGGTGTTGGAGCCTAATGACTTTGTCAATACATTGGAATAGCCAGCAGATTCTAATACTGCACGGACAGGTCCGCCTGCTACAATACCGGTTCCTCTTGAAGCAGGTTTTAATAGAACGCGAGCTGCATCGGCTCTTCCTAAAACTTCATGAGGGACAGTCGTTTCAACTACTGGTACTTTGAACATGCTCTTTTTTGCTTTTTCGGTAGCCTTTCGGATAGCATCTACAGTTTCACCGGCTTTCCCAATAGCCGCTCCAATACTACCTTTCCCGTCTCCTACAACAACAAGTGCAGAAAAACTAAACCGTTTACCGCCTTTAACAACCTTAGCTACACGACTTACTCGAATGACCTGTTCTATAAATTCTGTCTGTGGTTGTTCTTTTACGCTATCATCTTCTTCAACTTCTTTTCTTGGCTTTTTTCCCATCATATTCTCTATTCTCCTTAGAATTTTAATCCGGATTCTCTGGCTGAGTCTGCAAGAGCCTTTACCCTTCCATGATATAAATGACCACCGCGGTCGAATGCCACTTTTGAAATGGATTTGGCAAGAGCCTTTTCCGCAAGGGAACGTCCTACCTGCTTTGCCGATTCAATGTTCCCACCCTTAATCTTTAATTGCACAGAAGATTCCGATACCAGAGTGTTACCCTGTGTATCATCAATCAACTGGACATAAATATGATTTAGTGTTTTTGTAACGCGTAATCTCGGACGTTCTAGTGTTCCAAAAATCTTTTTGCGAACTTTCTTTCTTCTTTGTTCGAGGCATTTTATTTTTCGATGGATTTTTTTCATAGTATATATATCCCTATAAATTATTTAGCACTTGCTTTTGTTTCTTTTCTACGAATATGTTCATAATCATAACGGATTCCTTTTCCCTTGTAGGGCTCTGGTTTACGTAAAGCACGGATATTTGCTGCAATCTGACCTACAAGTTCTTTATCAATCCCTAATATTTTTATTGTTTGCGGATTATCCACTGTAAAAGTGATACCTGCTGGAGGTTCTATACTGACAGGATGGCTAAAGCCTAGAGTCAGATTTAAGTTCTTCCCCTGCATTGATGCACGATATCCCACGCCTTCAATCAACAATGTTTTTTGATACCCCTGTGATACGCCTATAACCATATTATTAATCAAAACACGCGTTAAACCGTGCAGTGCTTTATGCTCCTTTTTATCGCTAGGTCTTTGAACAATAATACGATTATCCTCAATCTTTATAGTAATATCAGGATGAAAGGTTCGTTGTATCGTTCCTTTGGGTCCTGTTACTATCAGGGTTTTTTCCTGAAGTTCACATTTAACCTCTTTGGGAACGGGTACTGGTAATTTTCCTATTCGAGACACTGTTTATCCCTTTCTATTCTTCTCATATTGTTTTTTAATTACCATACTTCACAAATAATTTCACCACCAACTTTTTGTTTCTTCGCATCACGACCCGTCATAATGCCTGCTGGGGTTGACATAATCTGGATACCGAAACCACTCCGCACAGGTTTCAGTCCACGGTAGGATGAATACCTGCGGATACTGGGACGGCTTACCCTACGAATCCCTTGAATTACAGGACGACGGTCTTTCATATAATTAAGTTGAATGGTAAGTTTAGCAATATTGCTTTCCGTATCTAATTGATAATCGCTGATAAATCCTTCTTTTTTAAGAACACGGCAGATCTCTTCTTTCATTTTTGAAGCAGGCACTTGAACGGACATGTGTCCTGCGCGTGCTGCATTTCGAATATGTGTTAACATATCACTAATTGGGTCATTCATGGACATATTTTTTACCCTTTTCTTATAGTTACCAACTTGATTTCGTTATGCCGGGTATTTTTCCTTCTAAAGCCAGGGTGCGAAAGCAAATCCTGCAAATCTGAAAATCGCGAATAAATGCTCTCGGTCTACCACAGCGTTTGCAACGATTATACTTGCGAACCTTGAATTTAGGCGGTCTGCTTGCTTTTAACATTAATGATTTTTTAGCCACATTTTTACTCCTATGTTGTAAATGGCATTCCAAACATTTTTAATATCTCACGATTTGTGTCTGCGGAAGTAGAATTTTTGAATACAAAAGTAATATTCATTCCACGCACACGCGAAACACTGTCTATACTAATCTCCGGGAATATAGTTTGTTCTTTGATTCCTAATGTATAGTTTCCAAATTGGTCAAAGGATTTTACAGGCACGCCACGGAAGTCTCGAATACGCGGAATGGCAACATTGAAAAGGCGGTCCATAAACTCATACATTCGGTCACCACGAAGGGTTACACGACATCCGATGCTGACACCTTTTCTTAATTTGAAGTTAGACACCGACTTTCTCGCCTTGCGTATTTGCGGCTTTTGCCCGGTAATGATACCTAATTCTGTCATAGCGGTATCTAAAAGTCTTGCGTCCTGAGTGGCATCTCCAACACCTATATTCACAACGATTTTTTCTAATCGTGGAACCTGCATAACATTTTTGAACTGGAACTTTTTCATTGCCTCAGGAACAATTTGTTGAAAATATTTTTCTTTTAACCTTGGAGCCACAGTTTCTTTCTCCTTCTTTTAATCTAATGCTTCACCGGTTGCTTCCCAGACACGAACACGGCTTCCATCTTCTAATTGTTTCATTTTTATTTTTGATGGTCCATTAATAGTGCTACACCAGGGCATCACATTAGAAATGTGGATAGGTGCTTCTTTTTGGACAATACCACCTGCCTGGTTTCTGGAAGAAGGTTTGGTATGTCTCTTAATAATATTTACTCCTTCCACCAGTATCATATTTTTTTTAGGGTAAACTTCAAGAACTCTACCTTTTTTACCTTTATGTTCTCCGCGTATAACCAATACAGTATCTTTTTTACGAATGTGCATTTTAAGAGACCTCCATCTATAATACTTCGGGAGCTAAGGAAACGATACGCATAAACCCCTTTTCTCTCAATTCACGCGCCACGGGTCCAAAAATGCGTGTTCCTCTGGGCTCCATTTGATTAGTAAGTATGACCGCAGCATTTGAGTCGAAACGGATAGTCGTTCCATCTGGACGCTGGGTATCACGACGCATACGGACTATAACTGCTTTAACGACATCCCCTTTTTTGACATTTGAGTTGGGAATGGCTTCTTTCACACTTGCAGTAACTATATCGCCAAGACCAGCGTAGCGATGCTTGGAACTACCCATTACCTGGATAACCCGAATGACACGGGCTCCTGAATTATCGGCTACTTTTAATCTTGAATATATCTGAATCATTGTGAGTCTTGCTCCTCTGCTGTTTGTTCAGAAGTAGTAACTTCGTTCGTTTCATTTATTTGTAATACCTCTTCTTCTATACCTTTCTTTTTAAGAACATCAGCAGATTGTATAATTTCTACCAATCTCCACCGTTTTGTTCTACTCAGGGGACGACACTCGCGAATGCGAACTACATCACCTGTCTTTGCTCTGTTTTGCTCATCATGTGCTTTAAATTTTTTCGTTCTCTTTACACCTTTTTTATAAAGAGGATGTATTTTTAACTGCTCTACACTAACAGAGATTGTCTTATTCATTGCATCGCTTGTAACTGTTCCCACAAGTTCTCTTTTCAAACCTCTGAGTATTTTATTTTCTGAATTCATAACTCGCAATTTATGCATCTCCACTTATGATATTATTACTTTTTTTGCTATTTTCTTTGTTTTTTTCCAACAGTTCTCGTTCTTTTAATATAGTCTTAATTCTCGCTATATCTTTTCGGGCAATACGTCCTGCCTGAACATTGTCTACCACCCCTGTTACTAATTTCAATCGAAAATTTATTAATTCTCTTTTTCGTTCTTCGAGAAGCGCTAATAATTCTTCTTGATTTTTATCACGCAAATCTTTTGCTTGCATCTTGGTTCATCCTCTTTTTTACACTAACTTCGTTTGACAATTGTCGTTCTAATTGGCAATTTATGTCCTGCTAAGCGGAAGGCTTCCTCTGCCAATTCTTTTGTTACGCCTTCGACTTCAAAAAGTATACGACCTCTTTTTACGACTGCAACCCATTCTTCAGGTGCACCCTTTCCTTTACCCATTCGAGTTTCTGCTGGTTTTTTTGAAATAGGTTTATCAGGGAAAATGCGGAGGAAAACTTTACCACCGCGTTTTAAGTATCGAGTAATTGCAATACGGGCTGCTTCAATTTGCCGTGCAGTAATCCAATCGGTTTCTAATGCCTTGAGCCCATACTCGCCAAAATTGACTTCTGTGGCTCCTTTGGCTACGCCGCGCCTTCTGCCACGCTGTTGCTTTCTATATTTTGTTCTACGGGGAGATAACATTTTCTATGCTCCTCAACGGTTATGTTTGTTTTCTACGGGGTGCCCTTCGTGTGGGACCACCAGTCCGTCCGCGGGAAGGGGTTATTCTAAAACTTTCTAAACCAGCCACACCAGCGACAAATTCTTTATGTGGGACATCGCCTAAATAAATCCATACCTTTACTCCGATAGTTCCATAAGTTGTAAAACTTGTTGCATTGCCGTAATCCACCCACGCCCTTAATGTATGTAATGGCACACTCCCCTCGTGAGTTTGTTCAGCACGAGCAATCTCGGCACCGTTTAAGCGACCTGCTATGCGTATACGGATTCCTTTTGCACCGGCACGAATAGCACTTTCAACTGCACGCTTCATAGCACGACGGAAAGATGCCCGCTTTTCAATTTGAACCGCAATATTTTCGGAAACCAGTTGCGCATTCAATTCAGGTAGTTTCACTTCTATAATTTGTAAACTTATTATTTTACCTGGGCATAGAATTTCTATTTCAGTTTTTAATTTTTCTAATTCAGTACCTTTTTGACCAATAACAAGACCGGGTCTTGCGGTATATACAAGTATTTTTACTCTTTTTCCTGCACGCTCAACATCAATGCGTGCAACTCCTGCGGCGAACAATCTCTTTTTCAAATATTCGCGTATCTTCAGGTCTTCATGAAATAGAGGCGTATATTCCTTCTCGTTATACCATACCGAAGACCAATTTTCAATGACTCCCAATCGGAATCCAAATGGATGAACTTTTTGTCCCACACTAATCTCCTTATTGTTTCTTTGCGGGTGTTGGTTTTCTTTCTTCACCACTAATAACTATATGTATATGTGAATGACGATGTCGAACACGAACGGCTCTTCCCCGAGGTGCTGCTTGAAATGAGCGAGTTATCCTACCCGGGTCAACCCTAATTTCAGTAATCGTCATCTCGTCAGTGTCTAATTTTGCTTTATTCTGTCTGGCT
The DNA here is from genome assembly GCA_035370665.1 of Candidatus Hydrogenedens sp. Classification (GTDB taxonomy): domain Bacteria; phylum Hydrogenedentota; class Hydrogenedentia; order Hydrogenedentales; family Hydrogenedentaceae; genus Hydrogenedens. The sequence goes on along the minus strand of DAOOVZ010000083.1, from coordinate 4,610 downwards.
TTCTCTTCTGCATTGGCTACTGCAGATTGCAGTAGTTTATTAATTGGTTCAGCAGAGTGTTTTAAGGTAAATGTTAGAATGTCGCGTGCTTCAGCCACCTTGCGGCCGCGAACCAAATCAACTACTAACCGCACCTTGCGTGGTGACATAGGTAAATGTTTTAAATGTGCTTCTGCAGTAATCATTATCTAACTCCTACTTTTTGGGCGTAGCAGAACTTTTGCTACCTTTACTACCTTTACTTTCTGGATGTCCACGGAAAACTCGAGTTGGAGCAAACTCACCTAACTTGTGCCCCACCATATTTTCTGTTATAAACACAGGTATAAAAGATTTTCCATTGTGAACCGCTATAGTCAAGCCTACCATCTCTGGGATTACAGTAGAACGGCGAGACCATGTTCGTATCACTTTGCGGTCACCTGTACTCTGTTGCTTTATTATTTTGTCTAATAAAGACTTATCAATAAAATAACCTTTTTTTAGTGAACGAGGCACTTTTTATCTCCTACTCATTATTTCTCGTTTCTTCTTCTTAATATATATTTATTTGTTCTATGATTTTTCTTGCGTGTTTTATAACCTTTTGTTGGTTTTCCCCAGGGTGTAACAGGATGTCTTCCGCCACGGGTTCGACCACCTAACGGATGGTCCACTGGGTTCATAACCTCACCGCGGACCTTGGGTCTGCGGCTAAACCAACGCGTCCTACCTGCTTTACCTAAACTAATATTGATATGTTCTTCATTGCCAACTACACCAATTGTGGCACGGCAGATACTTAGAACTCTTCTCATTTCGCCAGACGGCATGCGTAAAACGACAAAACGACCCTCTTTGGCAAGTATCTGGCAACTGTTACCAGCAGACCTTGCTAACTGTCCCCCTTTGCCGGGTGTCATTTCTACATTATGAACCATTGTTCCTAATGGAATCTTTATAAGCGGAAGGCAATTACCTGTCTCGAACTCTGCATTTTCACCACTCATAATAGTTTGCCCAACACTCAACCCCTGTGGTGCAAGGATATATCTCTTTTCGCCATCTATGTATGTGATTAATGCTATATTGGCAGAACGCATAGGGTCATATTCAATAGCGGTTACTTTTCCGGGAATACCATCTTTATCTCTTCGGAAATCAATAGTTCTGTAAAGGCGTTTATGTCCACCACCGCGTCTGCGAACCGTAATCCGACCCTGGTTATTTCGTCCTGACTTTTGTTTAACCGAAATTACAAGTTTCTTTTCTGGCTTTTCTTTCGTAATAACTGAAAAATCAGCCACCGTCATCTGTCTGCGCGACGGTGTATATGGTTTAAATCTTTTCAATGGCATATTTACTTACTCCTAAACGAGTTCGATTTTTTCACCCGGTTTAAGGGTAACGATGGCTTTTTTCCATGCTGCTTTATTACCCATCTGGCGGGTTCTAAAAGTTCTTCGTGTTTTGCCTTTATAGTTCATGGTATTCACACTTACCACATGGATACCGGAAAACATTTCTTCTATGGCTCGTTTGATTTGAATCTTATTGGCTTTTGCATCGACTCGAAATGTATATTGATTCGCTTTGGCTGTTTGTATTTGCGATTCTTCTGTTACAATAGGTTTTTTTATAATATGATATACTTCTTTCATGATAATCTTTCCTCCAGAGTGGGGATTGCTTCTTCTTGAATGAACACTTTGTATGCCCATAAAACATCATAGGCATTTACATCTACTGCCGTTTTTACTTCCACATTTGGGATGTTTCTTGTGGAAAGTAACAGATTCTTATCTATAGTATGGGTAATAATAAGTGTTTTTTTCTTTTCTGGATGTATCTGAGCCAATAGGCTAACAACTGTTTTAGTTTTGACCTGCTCAATTTTCAAGCCAGCCAAGCCCAAAAGTCGTTGATTTCTTAATCGGTCGCTCAAAGTGCTACACAAGGCTAACCTTTTCATTTTTGTCGGGACATCAATGCGATAATCGCGAGGCTGAGGTCCGAAAACAACACCTCCACCGCGCATCTCTGGCTCACGGGTACTGCCATGACGGGCATTGCCTGTTCCCTTCTGGCGATATGGCTTTCTACCGCCACCGCTGACTTCACTGCGAGTCTTCGTTTTATGCTGACCAGTGTGAAGGGAACTTCTTAATGCACGAACGACCTCATGAACTAATGTTTCACGAACAGGTGCATCGAATATTTCTGACTTTACTTCCCGTTCATACTGCAAATTACCTTGAATATCTATGACCGGTATTACAGCAGCCATGGTTTATGCATTCCTTTTTCTTTTCATTTTTATAGTGTGTTTTATTTCGACAAAACCTCCGGTAGCACCGGGAATAGAACCTCGAACCGCCAACAGATTCTTCTCTGGAACTATATCTACTACTTCTAAATTCTGAACCGTTATGCGGACATCCCCTGTATGTGCGGGAAGTCCTTTCCCTTTATATACTTCTGCGGGATATGCACTTTGCCCAATGGAACCTGGACGGCGGTGGAAATTTGAGCCATGAGTCCCAGGACCACCGCTATATCCAAATCGCTTTACTACACCTGTAAAACCTTTTCCTTTGGACTTTCCTGAAACATCTACCCGGTCTCCAACTTTGAACATATCCAGTTTAATTTCATCACCGGGTTTCAATGGGTTATCCACTTCTACGCGAAATTCTTTTAAGAATCGCTTAGGATTAATCCCAACCTTTTCAAAATGTCCTTTTAGGGGTTTTGTGCATCGTTTCGGTTTTATATCTTCAAAACCTACTTGAACGGCTTCATAACCATCGTTTTCTTTTGTTTTTCTCTGAATGACAACGCAGGGACCTGCCTGGACAAGGGTCACATCAACCCATTCTCCATCCTGTGTGAATAATCGTGTCATTCCTAATTTTTTACCCAGAATTCCCGTTACCATTCTTTGGGTATCCTTACTATTAATCGTTAATTAATTACTGTTTCACTTCTACATCTACGCCGGGAGGCAAAGCCAATTTAGTTAATTCTTCGACTGTTGCTTGTCCCGGGTTAATTATATCTATAAGTCTCTTATGGACACGCATCTCAAATTGTTCTCTTGACTTTTTGTCAACATGCGGACTGCGATTTACTGTATATTTATGAATCTCCATTGGCAAAGGTATAGGACCACGCACTCCGGCACCTGTCTTCTTTGCTACAATAACTATAGCCTTGGTTGACTGGTCTAAAAGCCTATGGTCGTAAGCCTTTAACTTAATTCTTAATCTTATACTCACCTTGTTTCTCCTTAATCATCACATCTTATTTTATGATTTTGCTTACGACGCCAGCACCTACTGTCCGTCCTCCTTCGCGTATCGCAAATCGCAATTGCTCTGACATCGCTATTGGCGTAATTAACTTCGCAGTTATCTTAACATTATCGCCAGGCATTACCATCTCTACTCCCTCAGGTAAATTCAACTCGCCTGTCACATCCGTAGTCCGAAAATAAAACTGCGGACGATATCCATTGAAAAATGGCGTATGCCTGCCTCCTTCTTCCTTCGTCAATACATATACCTCCGCCTCAAATTCTGTATGCGGCGTTATCGAACCAGGTGCCGCTACAACCATGCCTCGCTCTACCTCATCCTTGTCTATACCTCGCAATAATAATCCTATGTTGTCGCCCGCCTGACCCTCATCTAATATCTTACGAAACATCTCTACTCCTGTCACTACCGTGCTCTTTATATCATCTCGAATTCCTACCAACTCCACCTTGTCTCCTACATGAACAATTCCACTCTCTACTCTACCTGTCACCACCGTCCCTCGTCCTGTTATCGTAAATACATCTTCTATCGGCATCAAAAATGGCTTGTCTAAGGGCCTAACTGGCAACGGAATATACTCATCTACCGCCTTCATTAACTCCAATACACGCTTCTCACCTATCTCTGGGTCACGTCCTTCCATCGCCGCTAATGCACTTCCCCTTATCACCGGTATCTCATCACCAGGAAACTCATACTTGTTCAATAAATCGCGTATCTCCATCTCTACTAAATCCAATAACTCCGGGTCATCTACCATGTCTATCTTGTTCATCCATACCACTATCGCAGGAACATTCACCTGACGAGCCAATAATATATGCTCTCGCGTCTGCGCCATAGGTCCATCATTAGCCGCTACCACTAATATCGCACCGTCCATCTGTGCAGCCCCTGTTATCATGTTCTTGATATAGTCCGCATGCCCGGGACAGTCCACATGCGCATAGTGCCGATTCGCCGTCTCATATTCTACATGCGATATGTTTATCGTTATTCCTCGCTCCTTCTCCTCAGGCGCCTTGTCTATCTGGTCAAATTCCATCACCTGTGCTAACCCTTCTCTCGCTAATATCTTCGTTATCGCACTCGTTAATGTCGTCTTCCCATGGTCAACATGTCCTATCGTACCAATGTTCACATGCGGCTTCTTCCGCTCAAATTTCTGCTTCGACATCTCTGTAATCCTTCTTTTTATATTTTGTTTTTATTCAATTTTTATTTGAATTAAAAGACACACCCTTTTTCAAAAATAATTTATTTATCTAATGGAGCCCACGACCAGAATTGAACTGGTGACCCCTTCCTTAC
>DAOOVZ010000082.1:0-12871 GCA_035370665.1 Candidatus Hydrogenedens sp. | reverse complement strand
GGTTGAAAGAACATTGGTGGATAGATGATATTCAAAGTATTGTTGATAACTGCACACAATGCCGAAGTTGTGAAGACGCATGCACTCAACATTTACCTATTCTTGAACGGTTTGACCAATTATGTGAGGATTTCAAACGATTGAAAAAAAAGTAATAGGTATCCCACTACTGTCCGCTAAAAATATGGAGATTTCCCTTCATAATTTCAATGATAATATTGTTTGATAAAAATAATGAACAATGATATTACTATTTCACAGTCTTTTTACAAAATAAAGAGGGAATGCCAATTCACTAACAGATTTATATAGAAAAAGATGAAAAACCAATGTAGGGGTTTGATTTATCAAACACTCAAATTGCCGCTATCTAAGTTATCATATATGATTGTTTTGTGTTGCTTTTGCAAGTTTATGAACTGGCAAAATTGGCTCAAATTGACTTTTTAGACAGCCCCCTAAAAACTATGCCTCCACAAACAAACGATATTTCCGTGGTGAGCATAAGGCTATACACACTAAAAACGATATCTCCGCAAACAAACAATACTTCCGTGGTCTCGTCTACGGGGGCGTATCGCAATACGCCCCTACAAAATCCAATGATTCGCTAATGCTACCTTTTTCAGTTTTAAAATTCCCCTCTCGGAGAAGGGTGTCTCGTAAGGGACGGGGTGTTCCTATCTTATAAATTTCCAGAGACTACCCAGTCAGGCTACGCCTGCCACCCGTTCGCAGAATGGTAATTTTTTTGTATGTTTCGGTATTAACTAGAAAACATAAGGTTATACTAATAGCAAATGGTTTACTTAAAGAATTTTACCGCCAAGTCACAAGTCCTGCCAGACAAGCATATATATATAAAATCCTTGAACAATAGTTTATGATGTTAAATGTTGATAAAATAAATTGACGACCAGGGCATTAAGAAGACTCAAAGGATACAAAGGGAAAAGCAGTATACCTTTTTATTTCTTAATAATATCTCCATCTCAACAATTCAAGCAAATAGCGGTAAAATGAGGCATTTATAAACTGCCCTCTGAAAGTAATCACCACCGAATCTGAATATAAAAATAGTGATTTATAAAAAAGGGGAAAATCTAACTTTTTGACTTGACATTTAGGTTTTTTTGTGGTATAGTTTATATGTGTCAAGGCTGTAGGTAGTCTTGAGGTATATATTAAAAGTTAAAATAAATTATAACCCTAACTATTAGGGAGGAGTAAGACCATGTTAAAAAGAAAAAGTCTGTTTGTCATGTTGTTGTTCGTAGGCTTAGTCGTTGGGCTGAGTAGTGCAAGTTATGCGGTTCAACCACCGCCTGACCCGGCTGAACTCGATTTCTGTGCCTTGTTAGATGAGGCATATACTATTGTGCACACAGATTTTGCATTCTTGCTTGCATTGTTAGGCGATGATGCTGCACTCCTGGATATTATCCAGTGCTCAGTCTGTGATATTAATGGTGGCATTGACCCAGAAACAGATATGCCCATCCCCAACGGAATGTTAGATGGCAACTATGAATTGCGGGTCATCAAAGAACTGATTCAAAATCCTTCAAAGTATGCTAATTTAGCGTCAGGCAGATTGCCAGGGCAAGTTAAAGCGGGCGTTAATCCTGCGGATGTAGTTGCTGCTTACAATGCAAACTATCAAATGTTATATACCGATGGAATGAATAATTTATTGACAGTTATGTTACCTGGACTTTGGGGACTTCTCCAAGGGCTTGCGGCAGGTGAAGAGATTACACTCGGTCCTTTATGCACCGGCGGCCCTGGCGTTCCTGCGGGTTGTGTAGAACTTCAGAAGTTGATTGACTTGTTCCGCAATTTACTTATGGTATTAGCGGGTTATGCCACTGTGGGTGATGACGCAAGTGCAGAGTCTGTTGCGACAGTTGCAGATTTACTGGCTCTATGTGATTTAATATCTGAGGGCTCTTGCCTGGTTAGTGATATGACTTCTGACCCGAACGCGTATCAAAGACTTCCTCTTTTCTTGTCTAAGGATGGTGATGCTGATGGTGATGGTTATACAAACTTTGCCGAGTATGAAGCGTTTGCGGACAAGGGGCCCGGCGACGCGTTTATTGCAGCCGTATTAAACCCGTCGGTTTATCCGGGATATGTTCCACCGGCAGAAGATAAAATAAAGATTTATCCGAGTGGTAATATTCAAGTAGAAGAAGGTGGAACAATTGATTTGCGTGTTGAATTAGGTAGTAGTATTGTAGAGCCATATAGCCTCACATGGACACATAACGGCACAGAAATTAGTGGTGAAGTGCAGACACGGTTGACTATTAGAGATGTAACAAATGCAGATGCAGGTATATATCAGTGCGTAGCTACCGATTCCTCCAAAGGAATGTTTGCCTCGGATACGGTGACTGTAATGATACTTCCTGAAGGTTCAATCCCTGTAGCAACAGGAATTGGCTTAGGAATTGTTACAGCCCTTTGCTCCGTAGGTGGTGTAATGGTGCTTCGTCGCAGAAAGTAATTTGTTGAATATTATTTTCAACTAAAAACTTAATATTTGAAATTATATTAGAGGAAACTTCCGAAAAGAGGTTTCCTCTTTTTTTGGGTAGCATACACATTCCTGTCTGTGTCTTAAAAACTTTCGACTTGTCTACATCTATGTTTATATTTTTCCTGTAGCACAGACATTCCTGTCGGTGTCTTAAAAACTTTCGACTTGTCTACATTAGATATTTTTTGGGGTATATCTAAAAATCTTGAGATGTAGGGGCGTATCGCAATACGCCCTAAAAAATGATACCTTCGCAAACAAACGATACCTCCGTGGTGTCGTCTATGGGGGCGTATTGCGATACGCCCTAAAAAATGATACCTTCGCAAACAAACGATACCTCCGTGGTGTCGTCTATGGGGGCGTATTGCGATACGCCCCTACAAAATGCAATGATTCGCTAACGCTTTCTTTTTCAGTTTTAAAATTCCCCCTTTGGCGGAAATGGTGTCTCGTGGAGATAGGGTGTTCTCCCACTTTTAATAATCTCTATTGGTAGTTCTACTCGGTATGAGTCTTTGTATAAGCCTATGTTTTCATAAGGAATAATAGTAAAGTCAAAGTTTGTGGATTTGAGTAATGAAGTATTTATTGAAAAGTTTCCTTGTTTTGCCTGAGGGAAAAGTTGCTCGTCGGTTGTTTCTAAATTATTTTCAGAGGAAAAATTAGGTGCTGCTCTAACGATACTGCTTCCACAATTCCAGAAAATATTTTTTTGTGCAGTGTTTTTGTTATTGTCCTCTAATATATTTTTTAATTCAGGATACCTTTCAATGTAGAGTTCTTTATTAATTTGTGGTGAGTTTAGAATATCTTTTACAAAGTTTTCCCATCTTTCCTTTTCCCATGGACTATTGCTAATGCCGATACGACAATTAGCAAAGATACAATTTTCGATTAGATTATCCTTGCCTCCATGAATTTGGACACCACCAAATTGACCAGCAGAGGAATGATAGAAAATATTACCATAGATACGCACCCCGCAAATAGCGTCATCTAATCGTATTCCAGCCTGACCGCAAGCAGGTTGTTCATCACCTTCCTGCCAACTGCCGATATGATGCCAATAATTGAAGCGATATTCTATACCTCGATAGGTTGGGTCTCCCCACATATCAGCACCGCCCTGGTCATCTGACTCTAACAGCACATCAAATACTTCATTAAACTCAATAAGACAATCATTAGCGTCAATCCGAAAAGCACTACTCGGAATGTGATGAACCAAATTGTGTGTAATTTTATGTCCTACACCATTAGCATATATAGCAGGATTGTAGGTATGGTCAATGCGTGCCAGATTTGAGAAGTGGCAATTGTCAACGACAAAACCACTGGATATTAGCGTCTTGCGGTCTCCGCCATTCATATAAATTCCCCCTTTTCCTAAATTGCAGAAATCGCAAGATTGGACTCGATGGTTTTTACCCTTATCAATGGTCAAACCGTATCCCCCAGATTCGCAGAAACTACAACCTGAAATCTGTAAATTTTCGCCACCAAAAATTTGAACCAGATTGGAGGACCCTAATCGAAAATGTATTCGTTCAAAGAAAACATTTTCTACTCCTTCCATAATAAGCAAAGGCTTATCGAAGAGTGAAAGTTCAATCACTGCCCCTTCAATAGACGCAGGAGGATAGAAATAAAGCAAAAGGTGTTCGCGGTCAATATACCATTCGCCGGGCTGGTCTAATTCGCATAAGAGATTTAGTGCATAGTATCGAGCACCTTCTCGGTAACCATAGACAGAACCCGGCACTTCCAAATGCACCTCCCCTTTATCTGTGTCAATTGAAGCAACAGATTCATACGAATCTGCCCAATCATAAAACCAGTAACCATAAAGTAAAACATTAGGCTCTTTCGCCCATTCTAATAATGAGCAGCCGTCTAATTTCAATTTTATATTCTTTAATTGGTTTGAATTAGAACTGGACTGCTCATCTTTTTCACCTTCTACAGTAGACACTTTTAGAAAGTCTTTATTAGGATAACGGGCTATGGTCATGGGTGATTTGTTGTAAAACAGTTCGGGACAGGGATAGGTATTGTAATTTTTATAATTTCTATCAGGTGTGCGCACTTTTTTACTTCCAAAACCTGCCAATTCCAAAGGAGGCAGAGAGGTTATCCCAAAAATTTTTAAATCTGTAACATACACTTTATCTTTTACATCGGGTCGAAGCCGTTCAGAGCCGGGTTCATTCTCTACCTTCTTAAATTTATCCAGACGAACACCGCCATTGAATATAACTGAGGCATCTTTTTCTGCACGGTAGATGATAGGAGATTGGGAAGTCCCGCTGTCTTCTTTTTCTAAAAGGATAGTATCTCTTATTGAGTATTCTCCTCCCTTCAAAACTACTTCAATTCCATTTTTTGGCAATCCATTTGTGTTTTTAATCTTACGAATTTGTTCTTGAACTTGTGTTAAGGAAGTAAATGGTGATTCTTTTGTTCCATTGCCAGTATTTTCTTTTACTGAGGTAACATACAAGGTCAAAGACGGTTCTAATCCATAGCAATTGATGGAGAAACAACCGATAAGCAAGGCAATACACACAATAGGGACGAAAAATAAAAACTGCTTTGTTATTTTTATTTCTAAATCTTGCATTAGTCTTTTTCCTTTTGAATATGATTTATCCAATAGTTTAATTCTTTCCGTAATATCTTTATATTTTTCTCCTCAAACCCTTCGGGAAAAGGATAAAAGGCTCGGGGTATTTTTAGTCCTGAAACTTTTTCTTTCAAATAATTATTCAATTGTTTTTCCATGTTCCCTTCATTAAATTTTATAAATGCTACGGGGATGTGTCCGAACTCTTCATCTTTCACCGGTATCACTACGGCTTTGTCTACATAGCCACTCGACATAATAAAGTTTTCAATTTCCTCGGGTTGTATGTTTTCGCCACCACAGATAAATACATTATCCTTTCTTCCTGATATACAAAGATAGTTGTCCGAGGTCCATTCTCCAAGGTCTTTTGTATTAAACCAGCCTTCTTTGTCAAATGGCTGATTTATCTCGTTATCAATCAAATACCCTAAAAAGCGACACTGTCCCCGAACAGATATTGTTCCATCTTTTTCTATTTGCACTGTATTTGGGATTAACGGTTTTCCAGCGGTCAACAAATGTTCCAGCGTATCATTTGCCGATGTGGTAGTTGTTTGAGAAGCCATTTCAGTTAGACCGTAAGTAGTATATAGGGGTAGTCCCATAGAATAGCATGCTCTAACAATACCGCCGGGTATAGGTCCACCTCCCAATAAAATGCCTTTCATACCACTGTGTGAAGATAAATGTTTTCTATCCAATAGCCTTTTCATAATAGTGCTGACCACAGATATATGCGTAATTTCAGTAGGTAAGTCTATCTCCCACCAGCGATGGCTTTTATCAGGGAGATATACACTACCTCCACTTTCTATTGCACGAAACCATGTAGACAAACCAGAAACATGGAACAAAGGTAAGGACATAAGCCAGGTATCACCATACTGAAAGGGTAAATTACGATTGCTATAATGAGCATTTGTCAACACATTATCTAATGTCAATACAACTTTTTTAGGAGATGCAGAACTTCCTGAAGTCATAATAATAAATACTGAATTTTCACAAATTCTTTTCGTATTCTTTATTTTTAACGGGATTGATGGATTTAGTTTATCTATTTCTTTAATAGAAATAACAGAAACAGGAGTATCCGAAATTTTTTTAAGATATTCATCCGGGCAGAAAAGTGCTTGAACTTTTAGTTCTTCCATATTTTTTGAAATGGTTTCCCAGGGCTCGTGTAACGAAAACAGGGCAATCTCTGCATGAAGTTTTATTAATGAATTTATCAGGATAAGTGTTTCTATGAAAGGAACAGGTAAAAGAGCAACTCTGCATCCTTCATAATTTAATAAATGTTTTGCATAACGGTCAGATAAATCCCATATCTCTTTGAAAGATAAAACCTGGTATTGAGATTTAATCAAAGGATAAGATAAATAATTGTGGAAACGGTCTTGAATATTAGTTGAAAACACTATTCTTTATATTTCCTGGTAAATTTTTAATTTTTTACCATTGCACCACAATATTGACAGTTTTTTCATCTGGAGCTGCTTTATACTCAAAACGTAAATCCTTAAATGGGTCATAAGGATACGGCTTACTATTTACTGCGACCTGTCTTGCAACATCACTTTTGGGGATAAATATAACGGTTGCGGAGGTATTCCCTTCAGGCTCGTATGTCAATTTGAAGAGATTCCCTTTGGTATACCATTTAGGATTTTTACCTGCGATTCGTTGAGGATAAGTTTGAATTAACTTGCTTAACATGGGTTTTGTATTTCCTTCGCTGTCCAGAATTCCACTGGGATTATCTGTATCACGGTCAAACGAGTTATATACCCAACCCAATTGATATTGGTCCATAAGTGTGAACCAGTCATCTAGAAATTTTAGAGACTCTGCTATATTTGGACCAATACTAAAATCAGTTATTACCATAGGAAGCCCCCAGCGACGCGTTTCGCGAACACGCTGTGAAATAGTAGTTGACATTAACCAGTGGTTGGTTCTGCCATAGGTACTATTTTCATCTTCAAAAAATGGGTCAAAGTAACGGACTGCATACACAGCCAAATCCGCAGGTTGAAATTGCAAACCGGTGGGTATTACAACACTTACAATTAACATAGGTTGGAAATAGAGTGGTGTTTGGAAATTGTTAGCCAACTTCATTTTCTCAACACGCTGATAGAACTCTGTTAAAATGGTCTGTTCAAAGCCAGGTCCAATATGAGGCCAGGGGTTATCAAATATTTCAAGTCCAATAAGGTTGGGTTGTCTGTCTACATGTGCGAGGAGATATTTAACCATATCAATATAACTATTTTTCAGAACTTCACTCCGCCAAAAATTATCAAAACATGCCATAACAGGTTTTGTAAAATAATTTTTATAATGAGGTGAAACGGGAGTGAATGGGAAACCATCATCATCAACAGCCCAGGATGGAAAACCGCCTCCACCATAACGCTGGCTAAATATGTCCTGATGAATACATAGAAGAACATCAATTCCTAACTCATTAAGCCATTGTAGTCGTTCTATGGTCTTTTTCATATATTCTTCATTGTATTGCCCCGATGAAGGTTCAATTGCCTCCCAGAGAATAAAATATCGAACCAGATTGAATCCCCACTCTTTTAAGCGAACAAAATCCTCTCTCTTCTGCCATGGCAAAGAATCTTCTGACTTTTTTGCTGAATGGGAAACAGTTATCCCATGATAGAGAATAATTCTCCCGAACTTATCTATTAAATAAGGAGGTTTGAGATAAGTGGTCTCTGTTCCTTTCTCCTTCGACTGGGCATAAGATAAAAATGAAATTAAAACTGTTAATGACAGCAATAGTGCACACTTTATCAGATATGTCCTTTTATTTGTTTCTTTTTTCATTTACAAATTAATCCCTTCATTTTTTCTAAATTCTAATAAATTATAAAGGAATAATTCATCCTTTTACTTTACAATAACAAACAGATTTGATTATAATAACATAAAAAGTGGGGCCGTAGCTCAGTTGGGAGAGCGCATGACTGGCAGTCATGAGGTCGGGAGTTCGATCCTCCTCGGCTCCACCATATTAAGTGTATAGATAGTAATCTGTTCTTATTCTATTTCGCAAGCAGGATTGTTGGGGTAGGCTTTAATATCATTTTTTTACCATTCAAAATTTCCTTTCCTGTTATTTTGAACAAAGCGAGAAATCTTAAATCAATCACTATTCCAAACTCAATTATTTTCAAGATTTTAAACAGATGAATATAAATTCTTAATCCATTTAGCAGACAAGAATATCTGTCTCAATGTTAAAAATCTTTCCTAAATATTTTAGCGAACAGGAGTGATATAATGTATAATGTTTGGAAAATAAAAAATAATCTTCATTAAGGAATAGCACAATGAAAAACAATCTTACTTTTGGAGTTATTGTAGGAACGAGAGCCTTCTTTCCCGGTATTCTCGCAAAAGAAGCACATTCTGAAATTGTCAAGCTGCTCAAAACAAATGGCTACAACGCTATCATCTTGAATGAAGAGACTACAAAATATGGTGCAGTTGAGACATGGGAAGATGCAAAGAAATGTGCTGACTTGTTTAAAAAACATTGTGATGAGATAGACGGTATTATTGTAACTCTGCCCAATTTTGGCGATGAGCGTTCTGTTGCAGATACATTGCGACTAGCAAATCTTCAGGTGCCAGTTCTAATTCAGGCAGAGCCAGATGACATAAATGCCATGGATGTTAATCGAAGGCGAGATTCGTTCTGTGGGAAAATAAGCGTATGCAATAATCTTATTCAATATCAAATTCCCTTCACCTTAACAACCTTTCATACCGAAGCATTAAATTCACTAGAATTTCTTGCCGATTTGCAAACTTTTGCTGGAACCTGTCGAGTAGTCCGTGGTCTGAAGAATGCTCGTATCGGTGCAATGGGCACGAGACCCCCTGCCTTTAATACAGTCCGTTATAGTGAGAAACTGCTCGAAAATTATGGCATCTCGGTTGAGCCTATTGACCTGTCAGAAATTTTAGCAGAGGCAGAAAAGTTGTCGTCAAACGACAAAGCCGTTAAAGATAAGTGTAAGGAAATATCTGAATATATATCCACAAAATCGGTGCCTGCGGCGGCAATAGAGCGTATGGCTCGATTTGCTATCGTGACAGAACGCTGGATTAAAGAGAAGGAACTCCATGCCACGGCAATACAGTGCTGGACATCATTAGAAACTTATTTTGGTGTAGTGCCCTGCACATGTATGAGCATGTTAAGTGAGAAACTTATCCCGAGTGCTTGTGAGGTAGATGTTTGTGGTGCTATCTCGATGTATTCGCTTTCGCTTGCCTCGCAAAGACCCAGTGCTTTGTTGGATTGGAACAATAATTATAAGAATGACCCCAATCAGTGTGTTTTGTTCCACTGCTCTAATTTGCCCAAGTCGTTTTTTAAAAAACCAAAAATGGATTATCAGGCAATCATTGCAGGCTCGGTAGGTAGAGAAAATACTTATGGAACTATCGTGGGACAAATCAGTCCATTTCCAATGACCTTTGCAAGAATGGGGACACGTGAAGATTTAGGAGAGATTCAGGCTTATGTAGGCGAAGGTATTTTCACGAAAGAGTCTGTAAAATCCTTCGGCGGATATGGAACTGCAATGATTCCAAATCTTCAGACTTTGCTTCATTTTATTTGTATGAATGGGTTTGAACATCATGTTGCAGTTACTCTGGATACTGTTGCACAAAATGTATATGAGGCATGGGGAAAATATCTCGGCTGGGATGTATATTACCACAGCAGTTAAGATTATTTGATATTAGAAAAGGTTGAATTTATGTCCAAAAACTTTAGTCGTATCAGGAAAATGCTATCTCGACAGTCTCCATTGATTATATTTGCAATTTTATGTGTTATTCTGGCAATTATCTCTCCTGATTTTCGCAAGGTAGAAAACCTGACAAGCGTTGCATACCGCACTTCGGTAATTGGTATCTTATGCGTTGGCGAATTGCTGGTAATTTTAACCGCAGGAATTGACCTTTCCGTAGGGAGTATTGCTGCCTTTGCCAGTATGACTGCCTGCCTGATTATGAAAAATTTACACCAGGCACAATATCCTGATTTTCTCGTAGTTATATTAGGCATAATTATAGGTATTGCTTGTGGTGCTTTTGCAGGTTTAATAAATGGTTTGCTAATTACACGCGGTAAAATACCTGCTTTTATTGCTACTCTGGGTATGATGATGGCGGCACGCGGAGTTACTCTAATAATCTGCGGTGCTCAAACCATCTACGGCTTGCCTGCCAGTTTTTCATGGTTAGGCGGCACACAATATTGGTGGATACCCGTTTCAATTACAGGGGGATTGGCTCTGATTTTTGCCTTTGTATTGACTATGACGCGTTTTGGTAGGTCTCTCTATGCTATTGGAGGGAACATGACCGCAACGAAACTCTCTGGTATACGCGTAGAGTTTATTTGCACCATTGCATATACCTTTTGCGGTGCAATGGCAGGCTTGGCAGGATTAGTTCTGGCTTCTCGCACCAGTGTTGCTGACCCCAATGCTGCACTCTCTTATGAATTAGATGCAATTGCAGCATGTGTGATTGGTGGGGCAAGTCTAATGGGAGGTGAAGGCGGTGCTATATCTGCTTTAGCAGGTGCATTGATTATCATGGTTCTCAGAAATTTCTGTACCATAGAAAACTTTAATGTCTACTGGCAGCAGGTGTTTGTCGGCGCTCTGCTCATTATCCTTGTATTCTACGACAACCTTCGTAAACGGCTATCTGGCACAATACAAAGTTAAGTATATAGTTTTTCCTCAAAATTATAGAGACCAATAACAATCAGAAAAGAGAAGAACAAATAACTAAATATTTTGGATATTAATTTCACATAGAAGACACAAATAGGGAATAAGTAAATTGTTAAAATTTATTTAGTGTTATTTATGACTGTTTGTCTTCTTTGTGATTAAATAATGTCCACTACTATTGCTCTTTGGGGAATATGTAGCCGATAAGCCGATAAATCAGTTTTGCAATTGTAAATTGTGGATAATGCAGGTATGGAATAGGGCTTAACTCACTCACATCAAACCCTACAATTCGTCTTTTATTTGCTAACACTTCAAAAAAATGATTTATCCACTCCCAACTCAATCCTCCGGGTTCAGGTGTCCCTGTTGCAGGAATAATGCTTGGGTCAAACACATCACAATCGAATGTAATATAAGCATTTTCAGCCAGATTATCTAATATTTCCTCTATTACCTCATCTCCCTTCATTTTAATCTTATGTGCATAAATTGTAGATACTCTGCCTCTTAATGTTTTCAGGGTTTCTGGTTCTTCAGGCGCTTCGCTTCGTATGCCGATTTGAACTAAATTGCCTTCATGTCGGTCTAAAATTCGTGCCATTGCACATGCGTGGTTCCACTCATCGTTCAAATACGAACTTCTCAAATCACTATGTGCGTCGAATTGAATAATCGTGAGTGGTTTGTATTTTTTTATATGTGCATATACCGCACCAACAATGCTCGAATGTTCCGCACCAATAGTGATTACAAATTTTCCCTGTTCTAACCAGTATGAAACCGCATCTTCTAATACGCTTGCCAACTTTGCTGCTGAACTATCTCTAACTTTCAAAGGGGACAGAGTTGAAATACCACCACAAGTCCGATACGGCTCATAGCCTAAAACTGTGTCGTATAACTCGACTTCGTGTGAAGCATTGATAATCTCTTTTGGTCCTTTTTTAGAGCCTTTTCCAAAGGTTGAAGTTCTTTCGTAAGGAACAAGTAGAACAATAATGTGTGCATGTTCCGGGTTAGAAACTTCTTCTGGCAATGCTAAAAAATTTCTATGCTCATCTAAATAATTTTTCTTTCCCTCTGACATAAAAATCCTTTACTTAGGACTGTCTAATTCTTCAAAAACACCTTTCATCAAAAGTGGCAAAACGATGGTAGCGTCTGATAGCACCTCTGCATATTTTCCACCTTCTTCTACTGGCATAAACTTGCCCCAACTCACACCTTCGGAATAAGTGCAACCAGAAAGTCCGCCCCAATGTGCAGGTTCCGGACATATACGGACACCATATTGAAAACGAGGATGTTTGTTAATATTCACATTTAGTCTAACTTCTGTAATATCATAATAAGGTGCTACCTGCTGAGCCCAATTTCGAGGAACGCCACCACCAATTGTCAATATACCCAATCGTTTTGCTCTACCTATTAAACGAGCATAATGTTGTAAATCTAAAAAAGGATTATAATTGGGGACTGCCTGAAATAATTCATCAGGGTCCCAATTATTATTCTGTTTCTGATTTTGTTGTATTGCTTTTTTCATTGCCCAGGTCGAAAAGTCTAACCCTATCTCACTATCGGTAAATGCAGGGATATATACAGGCACATTTTTGCTATAAGCACTTCGCAAAATGCCGGGTCCATAGTTCATGTTCTCCAATTCTTTACCGACTGCATAACAGAAGCGATGTGAACACCAGTCGCCATCTTCAGGTTCAACAAGGTCTAAAACCCTTCCAACCACTTCGCAAACATCATTTAAATTCGCTTCCATCTCTAATGTATCGTAAACACGATTATACCCTTTTTCAAATAAATTTTTATCATCAATATTCGGGTTCACCGCATAATGTGTTAAACCGATACTTTCTGTTACTCCATGAGCAATAAGTGCACCTGTGGAAATAA